>DATFBV010000076.1:0-13567 GCA_035253605.1 Nitrososphaera sp. | reverse complement strand
TGGCTGAACTATTCCAATAAACTAGAGATAGAGTGACGATTTGAAAAATAGCTTCAAATTTACCACAACTGTGATTTCTATTTGTGTTATCTGCTTCGTAGATTAAGTTGTTGTATCATCACTACTCGTAATCATATTATCCTTATCCTTATCATTATCATTATTTTTATTATTATCATTGTATATTTCTAAAGCTCTTGCTATTTTCTTTCCGCCATCTGTTCTTTTCAAAAGAAAGTTTAGTTCCTCGATTCCAAGTGAATGTTCTTCTCTTGAGCCATCTGCATTTTCAAATCGTAATATTAATTCGTTTTTCATAGGGCTTTTTTCCTTTAACTTCGTTATAATTGGCGAATAGTATTTGGCAGTAATTTCTAAAAATATAGTCACCAAGCCTGGATCGTATGCTACGATGTTGCTGTTGCCTAGGCTTATAGAACTTTTACTTTCATCTACTACCACGGCATCTTTATCATCAACTCTGATTGAAGATAACTTGCTGTACAACGCTAACTGGGATGGTTCATGATGTAGTATGAGCTCAATCTTATCAAGAATAGCCCTCCCAAGAAGTAGTATCTGTGGAATATCAGTAGCTTCAGCTATATCTTTGATTCCCAATATATCCTGTACTTTTCCTTGCTCGCTTGAAGTAAAATCAATTCTTGGCAGTTTATTATACTCCAGGTAATGTGTTCTAGGCTTTGCAGAAACACCTGCAGTATTTGTAGTAGTACTAGCAGTACTAGTAGTCCTACCATCGTGGTGGTTTAGTTCTGATATTCTATATTTAATCTGTATCAGATTATCATCTGGTTTGGATGGGTTATCTGCAAGTACTACCAAAAGATTCTCTTTGCCATCAGTATTTGCAGAGTATAGAGAATAATCTTCAACATTTACAAACTTTGGTGCTCTCTGACTCTTTGTATCTTTGTCAAGTCCTGGCAAAAAATCAAGAGATTTTTTTAGTTTTTTAGTTATTGGAGTCTTTAAGCCAACAGGTACCATTATATCCTTCAAACCAAAATCTGATACCTTTCTTCTTTGGTTCCAAAATTCAATTTCTGTGCTCCTAACAGAGAGAGAGTAAGAGAGAGAGAGACTGTATTCGGATAAAGTGAAACTATTTGGTAGCAATGTATTCATCAGCAAAATATTGTAGCGTTTGCCGTCCCCAAATGTATCGTCAATAGATATCTTCAATCCCTTTTGAAGATTAGATGTCATAGTGTAAGGTAATTTTTCATAGCCCTTTGAAATTAATTCATTCAAAGGTTCTAATGCACTACTCAGCGACCCTTCAATCCTTGAATAAATGTATCTTCGATAACTATCAGATTGTTTGAGAAATACCTCCCGAGAATGAATAATGTTACTTCTTAGCGTATTACTTGCTATTACAAATGGATCAGCTTCACTTGGAATAGAATATCGTTCTCTTAATGGCTCATTATACCTGACACCAAAGGTGCCAAAGATATCCACAAGGGCGCTGGCCAATTGATCTATCTTGGAGACTATCTCGGATTCCAAAGACTCTGCATTAGCGAGTACCGATCTTAGATGTTCAAAGTCATTGTGTGCTTGAAAAATATTATTTGAAAGATTAGAAAAATCCTTGATTTGAGATAATAAATCTATATTTTGCTCTAATGGAGTATAATCAGCATAAAGATATCTTCCTCCTTTTCGAAAGTTATTGACATTACCTTCCCCTGTTTTCATGTTATTGTTTTGCTATCAAGTATGAGTATATCCATGTCAAGGATATAAATCAAATATTGAAATAGAGAAGAGGGGGACGATAGACCACTTAATGAGGGTTGACTCATAATGGCCAATAATAAACTCTGCGCCTATGGATAGTGATAACGTCATGAGGTTGAATTCCACACAAATCCTACTCCTATTTTATACTCCCTCTAATTGTTCCCTAATCTCGATAGCAACCTTTTTCTTATAAATGATCTGATATCTTCTAAAAAACGAACTATTCACTGGGTCATATCCGACCTCAATTATCTTCCTGAATGTTTCAAGGCGCGAATTAGTGATTATTGTTCCAATGCCTAATTGTTTCTGCCTTATCTGGCGTGCTATCTTTCGGGGTAAATTGCAGACAAAAATCTTACTGTGCGCTCTTATGAGTACCCTATTTGAATTATTCAGTATTACAGACTTTCTATAAATTGTCTTTTTATTTTCTGTTTGTTCTACTATATTAACCCTCACTGCAGAGCCTGTGAGTATACTCAGAACTTGCTCTATGGTACCCGTCTCTGCCAGTAGAGTCTTTTGAGCGAGGCCAAGCTTGATCCCAGACCTTCGTTCAAGTTCAAAAATGTTTTGTAGCATGTAGCTTCCAAAGTCGCATTTTTTCAGAACCGCACCTGCCACAATATTGACTGATAGGGAAGAAGTGTTATGAAAAGATTATCCTATATGCAAGCATGAATAGTGCAAACGTTATCGTGCCAATACTGATAGCCTTGAGGCCATTTTCAAGCTGCCTGGCCCTGACAGAGTTACCATTTGTCCTCTTTAACTGCTTATAGGGTCTAGACATCATAATCTCGACATAGCTTACAAATCCTGTCAAGCCTGCTGCCGTTAATGCGAGGACGCTAATTGAATTTGTCTGTATGATGTATCCCGCCAATAGTGGCAGAGATCCCCATGATATTGCGAACCAAAAGTCATTGTGAAATAGGCCGCCCCGTACTTCATAGTTGTACGTAAACAAAAAGAAGCCTTCAAGCACTGCAATGACCGCCAGGAGTGGCACAAAGAACACAATATAATAAAGCCCGATTGCATATGCAGCCGTAAGTGTTGCTACCATCATCGTCAACAGCTGCACTTTAGTAAAGTAGCTTCCCCAAGGTTTGGTTTTTTTTGACCCAAGGCTATCTGCTACGTGAGCGGAAATTCCCAGGGCAAGTGTGTAAATCAATGCAATCGCGCAAACCCTGTCCCATGCTATCTCCCCCGCAAGCATTGAGCCAATAATGGCAAATGAAACGCACATGCCGGTGTAGGGTAGAAACAGCAAGCCAACAAAGACACGAAATCTTGTAGGCCCAAACTTGGGCACGAACCATTCGTTTAGGCGCGTCTCATTCTCTGCACTCATGGCTTTTCAGCATAGACGATAGCAGAGGTATGGGCGGTATAGCGTCTGCAATTGACATTCTGAAATTTTCTATTCCTAAGTGCATATATTGTCTGATCAACCCAGTCTGATTTTTTTATAACATCATCTAGCTCCCCAAAAACAACCTTCCATGATGCAACAAACCTTCCTGCTAGTCTGAGCAATCCAAAATATGTGTGCCATAGATGACATGTAAGCCCTCTAGGATAAGTAAAATCATGAAATACCACAATACCACCGGGTCTAAGCACTCTCCAGCATTCGTCAATTACCTTTTGAACATCGATGTATTTGGCGAGATAGGAGGACACCATCGCGTCAAAGGATTCATCCCTGTAGGGCAAGACTTCGGCTGTGCCCTGCGATATGGGCATGTTCAGCTTACGCTTCAAGGTGAGAAGGTATTCAAATGTAAGGTCGATTCCTGTCACTTTTTTGCCTCTCTCTGCCAACATTGAGGATAGAATACCGGTTCCGCAGGCAAGCTCAAGAATATGGCTACTGTGGCTGACTGCATTTATTATCTCATGTTTCCAGACAATGTCCTGTCCAAACGTTGCCAGTCGCGAGATTAGGTCATAGCTGTCGGCGTTAGTACTAGTAAAGAACCGCATTGCCTTAGCATGACCCTCATGAACTAGCATCATCAGTGCTATTACAGCCCCTCACCTACTTTTTTATGTATTGAAAAGTAAATCAATGCCTTTGAGGCAATAGAACTCTGATTGTATTTTGTAAACTGGCAGCGGGAGGTGTCACTGGAGGAGCGAAATGGCCAAAAGGTCATGGTGAAGAGAAACAAGCCCACAAAACAGTTTCACGAGTTTCTCATAATCTATGCTTACTCACTTATTTCAATGCTGCTGTTCCACCCGTCTGCTCCACTTACGTTTAGCGAAATAATTAGAAACGAAGGTCACGAGATGAGAAGGAGTCTAGAAAAGATCGGAATACCTACGCCGATGCTGTTTTCGATGTCTGATACTGACCTAATAGAGGAATATATTGAGGGTGGTGATATTTACAGGGCTCTTGCTTCCGTTGGCAACGTTATGCTTGCATACAAGGCAGGCTCCATTACAGGCAAAGCTCATCAGGCCGGCTATACCTTCTTAGACAACAAGGCACAAAACTACCTTGCAAGGGGTGAGTCTGTCGTAAGAACTGACCTAGGCTTTATGAGAAGAACTAATTCACACTACTCAAAAAGCATGGATATAGGGTCGTTTCTTGCGAGCGTAATGGACTTGGACAGGTACGCCGAAATCGCGAAGTCATTCCATGACGGCTACATATCAGAGGCGTGCAGCGAGTTCCCGTATCTCTCAATAATCATACGTAACGTTCTGTCAGCTGGCTTTTCATCGAGCAGCAAGACAACGCTCAGGAACATGCTTCTAGATTCCCGGAACTTGATTGGTCTCTAGATTGGCGGAAGCTCTGCTTTCTTGTCAAAGCCACCTGAGCCAAATTTGCAGTAAAAGCACTGGTCAGACTGCATGTAGGTTAGCCTTTGTATTGATATTGCCCCCAGCCTGACTGCCACCTTTGTCATGAGACGGTACTTGAAAGGCATAGATGGAATCACTTCTTTGAAGTAAACTTCATAGTGGTCAGGACAGAACTTAAGGGTCACCTGAGCCTTCTGACGGAACTCTGGCGACGTCTCTTTGTTATTTTCGCTCATTGTCTTGGCTACATTAATCTGTTCTCTAATGTATTCATGCTTGGGACATGGACAGTCCTTTCCGCCTGGATGTTTATAGGCAGGAGTATTTTTCCAGTCAAAGCCTGGAAAATTCTTTTCAAAGTCATCCATCGCTAGCGTATAGTATGTATTCTACTCTTATAAAGATGTAGGACAATCTGCTGTTGTGTAGGGTAAGTTACGCTAAAATGAATACTGATTACGTCTACACAGAGTCACAGAATGACAAAAAATATATTTTTGATGTTATTACACTCCGTGAGCGACGTGGTACTAGACAGTGACAGTGGTGGCAGTGCTATATTGACAGCGACAGCCACAAATAGCAATTCTGGCGACGACGACTTAGATCCTAACCGCAAGACTTTGCTAGAATTTAAGAGGGCTGTTCAAGAAGAGCAAAAGACAGGTGACAAGAGGATAGAAGAGATAAACAACAAGCTTGACAGCATCAAGAAGCAAATAGATGAAGAGAGAGCCCAGCTTGATGATTTTCGCTCCAAGTTAAAGCAGGTTAACGAGGAAAAGGACATTGAATATCCAAAATTTGTGGAGCTACGAGAGGGTCTTATGAAGGCCAAGAATCAGATGAAGAGCCTAGATGACAAAGTTGGCCCTGTAGCAGCTAAGTTGAGAAAGGAGCGAAGTGACATGCACAACCTTCAGAAAGCTCTTGAGCAGATAGAGAGAGATATCCAGACTAAGAAACTTTCCAAGGATGAAGAGCGTAAACTTGTTGCCAGGTCCAAGGAAATTGCAACCAAGCTGCATACACTGAAAATGATTCATAAGAAAGAAGATCATTATCGCACTATTTCAGCACAGTATGATCAGCTAAAGGATCAGGTCAGAAGGATTTTTAAGCTAAAAGAGGAATACGGTACCAAAATTGGCAAGCTAAAGGAAAGCCTCGACAACCTGATAAACCTCCGGGAAGGCCTTTATGAGGAGCGTAGACAGGTAATTCACACAGTGAGAGAAGCTGCTGCCAAGCTGGAGATGATAGAGACTCAGCTGAACGCGATTGCTTTCAAAAAGTCGCGCATGCAGGCCGCAGAATATCGGCACAAGAGGCAGAAGGAGACAGGTGAGAGGCGAGCAGCACGGCAGGAAGCAATACAAGAGCGCGCAAAGCGCGATAAGGAGTACCAGGAGCGCCGCAATGCCTTGAAAGAAGTGGCACTCAAAAAGATGACCACTGGTAAAAAACTTACATTTGATGAAATGAAGTTGATATTTGGTGATGCAGGCTCTGACTGAGATACGTTTTTTTGATAGACAATTGTAACCTGCTATTGGACATGTCAGATAGAATCGAGTACAGCGGCAAGGTTTATGTCTACAGTAGTGGTATGCCAGCAGGCCATATTCAGCTCACAAAGGAGAGACTATGTGAATATGGAGTGAGTGAAGATGACATTGAAGTTATCGAAGTTCCTGAAGGCGTGCCTGAAGGGTCTGTAATGGTGACAGTCTGGCCCCATTATCTGTCGGTTGCAAGAGTCAAGCGAGTGCGCGAGGGCTCAATCTATGCACCTCAGTTGTTTAACATCCAATTATGATCTAAAACATTAAATCTTCTGTAGGTCCATTCTAGTAGGATGCTGACATTCTTTTGTAAGCGTAACCGCCACAATGACTGTCCTGGCGATTGGCCAGTAGGCAATGTATGTGGGCCCGATCATGATTGCTCCTTTGACTTGGAGAGGGTTAAGTGTCAGTGCACGTGCCATAAAGGAAACTAATTCTACACCTTCTTCAGGGTGCCTCGCTTTATCTTCTCTTGCAGGAGCATTATTGCCTGGATTAGTGTTTCAGGGCGAGGAGGGCAACCAGGAACATAGACATCAGCCGGGAGTATATTATCTACTCCTGGCAGAACATTGTATGAATCAAAGTACAACCCTCCAGTAATAGCGCAGGCTCCCATAGCTACCACATATTTTGGTTCAGGCATTTGATCATAGACAACTCTTAGGCGAGGTGCCATTTTTCGGTTAACTGTGCCAAGAACTATTATTAAGTCGCACTGTCTGAGAGAGCCAAAAGCTTCAAGAACGCCAAAGCGTTCTAAGTCATAACGAGGACTCGATGCTGCACCAAGCTCTACACTGCAGCATCCTGTCTCAAGGTGAACTGGCCATAACGAATACATCCTTCCCCAATTTAGTGCTTGACCAAGAGGTTTGTCAACCGCCTTTATCAAAACATCACCTAGCTTGCCTATAAATGCGCCAAAGCTGGCGCTGGGATCAATAAGCTTGGGAAATCTTTCTTCTCGAGGATATACCTCATCCATGTCATGGTTTCTGTCTGATAGGTTAAAAGGATTAGCGAGAAAGGTATCTATTTGTATCTCCTATGCCATCTTTCAACCTCTACTGCTCGTTTGTTCAGACTCTACGCTTATCATCGCCAGATAGCCAATCTGGCTCTTTGAGCCAAACTGCAGAAGAAGCACCTTTCTCGCTTAAGGCACACAGTTGTAAAGTACTGTTTAGCGACGCCATCACTCATCATAATACAACATGTTCTAACACAAGACCGCCCAGTTCAATACAACAATAGGTCTCAATACGCGCCCCTCTGGATTGGCGGGAGCTCTGATCTGTTCACCCTTTTTGGTGTTTTGGCCAAGTATTGTAAATTATCTAATGCTCTAGAGGACATCTCATACATGTATGCATTAAATGATAAAGGCAGAAATCATTGTCTCAGTAGCGAGTCAGTATTGTAGTGCCCTTTCATATGAGAAGCTGCTTGCTTTAATGTATTCTTTTTCCAGATCGGTGCATGGTCATGAGTTGTCATTGCACGTTTTATTGCAGTACCGATATAACGCAACCTTTAATTGAGCTTGTACACTTTTTTGATTTGGAAAAAGGCGGCAATCAAATGCTAGGCTTCTCTTCATTTCTATCTCAGCTAAACGGTTTGTTTGGAGGAGGAGGAGGATTAGATCCTAGCAGCCCGTGGATGTGGGTTTCCATTATGTCACTTGCCATAATACCATTTTTCATGATGTATGCCCAAAAACTTCAATCGCGTGTAATTATAGGAGAAATATCAAAGTCACTTGCCAAACTAAAAATGATGAGGGAAAATGCAAGGAAGGAAGCGATCGACTACGTCAAGACTGCGATAAAGCTGTCTTCTACATCAAACGATCCAACAATCGGAGTTGACAGATTCTTGGAATATTTTACAATTCTGCCTGTTGACCTTGACCCAACTGGGTTGGTGCGCAAGCTAGATCATGTCATGCGAACTCGAGACGACAGGGTCCGCGCAGAGATCAAGAAATTGTGTTATGGTGCAGGCGACAAAGAAATTTCAAAGATAGAAAATATTCTTGAGGCTGCAACTGCTCTGAACCTGATCTACAAGGTTGTAAGGCACTATTATTTGATGGGCAAGCGCACTACGAGCATGTTCGTTCTTGTCCAGCTTCAAATGGTCATGCCTCTCCTGCTTGAAGAAGCTGAAGCGCTACAAAAGGCCATAAGCGCATTCAAGCGTGGCCAGCCAATAGGCGACGGAATAGGGCCTATGGTTGTTGGTAAAATGATGGTTGGAAAGGAAAAGAAGCTTGCAGCAAAGGAAACAATATACAGTGAGGATGATTACAAAGGCAGAAAACTATATCTTCTTAAAGCTGAAGGGCCTGCTGGAACCGTCGGAAGACCCGGCGAAGCGATGACCAGACTTGTAGGCGACATGGGAATCAAGATAGATACAGTCATTATGATAGATGCAGCGCTTAAGCTGGAAGGCGAAAAGACTGGCGATGTGGCGGAAGGAATTGGCGCTGCTATCGGCGGCATAGGAGTGGAAAAGTACCAAGTAGAAGAAGTAGCAACCCGCTTTAACATTCCGATATATGCAGTTATTGTCAAGCAGTCCGTGCAGGATGCAATCACAATCATGCGCAAGGAAATAGCGGATGCATTTGAAAAGGTGACAAACACTGTTTATTCAGTTATTGAAGACAGGACATCTGAGGGCCAGGCAGTTATGGTAATAGGTATTGGAAATACAATAGGAGTTGGCCAATAACAGTAAAATGCTGTTTGGCAAAAAAAAGGAAATTACACCGGAAATATACTCCGAAGACTTTTGTCAATCGTGCGGTGAAAAAACTAAGCGCCGCTACGAAGAAGGAGATTATGTGTATGGCTCTGGATTCCAATGTAAGAAGTGTATGTCTTCAAATACAGTGATAAGTGCAATCTATGGCGAGTATCCCGAAGAAGACATGAGCTAAAGCGTGATAATGTTCACGCTTGATTCTGTAGGAATCAAAGTATGCTCTGCCTGAACGACTATTTTGCTGTGTCCTTCAACAAGTATAGGGTAAGCATGCACGTTCTTTTTCCTGACTAACATATCTGCAAGTCTACGTAGGTCCTTTTCATCATACTTATCAGTTAGCCATCGCAGCGCAAATGGGAGGGTTCTGTAGCGACTCCAGATGAGGTCTAAAAGATCGTCTGCTTCCTTGTTCTTCACAGGCTTACGAGAGGTTACACCAAAGATATTCTTTGTCTTGCCTTCATAAACAATCCCTTGGCCATCTCTCGTCGTGATAAATGGCTCAATCGCATATGCTTCATTTGTCATAAGAGAAAATGAAGACCCTCTCGTCCAAATATTAGGTATGGACTTGCCTGCGTGAATCGTGTATTGCTGAAGTGAGTGGCCACTCAGATTCTGTATTGGCTTAAAGCCAAACTTTGTTATTGTAGCTTCTATGACTTTGCCTATGTCGCTTGCCTTAGTGTTTGCTCTTGCAATTCTTACCGCCTCGCTAAGAGCCATTTCGGCTGTACTGACAAGCGCTTCATATTTTGGGTCATAGCATACTGTGACAGCTGTATCTGCTATATAACCCTCAACGTGGACGCCAATATCTATCTTAAGCACGTCTCCTTCTTTGACCAAAGTATCATCATTTGGCTCTGCGGTATAGTGCGCAGCTGTCTCATTGAGGCTTGCGTTAACTGGGAATGCCGGCTCAGCATTTAGACTGCGGATTTGATTCTCAACTGATTCACAGATCTCAAAGAGCGTCAATCCTATGTGGTATTTTTTGCGTGCAGTCTCTCTTACTTCCGCTGCTATCTTACCGGCCTGTAGATAGCATCCAAGATTCATCTTGTTCTCATTTTGTATTGCCGTTCCTATATAGAGATTATGCGGCACACTGACAGCAAAATGACCGCTTGATATTATGTCACGTGATGCGACTTCTATATGTATGATGAGCCAGTAGAATAGTTTCTGCAGTGTGTCTATAGGCCAGGACAACAATAGGGCAAGAAGCATCGTATGAAGTCCCAAGAGGCTGAAAGAATATATATTCTTCAACAGGATAGAAAACCGAAATACTCTATATGCCTAAATTCAACTCTCCCAGTTGGAGTAGCTAAATATGCATATTTCCTCATTAAGAACTGATTCACAAATTCGGAGCTTCTACAATTCTTGTTGGTGCGCCCGATAAGATAGTAGAAAGTGAGGAAAATAGAGATAAATAGATACCTGTTCCTTACCTGCCAGCAATATATTAGCACCTGTAGTTAGCTACTTTCTGACATCCTGTGGATTTCATTATAATGTTGCAAGTATTCGCGCTCGGTCGAAAATACAATATTGCATTTGCTGCACATCACTGGCTCACCATGCTCTTCATTGCTAGGCATAACAAATTTTACTTTTCTCACGGGATATATCTGTATATAATATAATAGTTCAACTAAAACCGTCAGTTCCATAGGCTTTGACTATGGCATCAAGTTCTAGTGTAGTTATAGGAAGCTGCTCATTTGTTTTCCAAAAGTCAAACTGAGGCGACATCAAATATCCCTTTTGCAATTGCATGTGCCCAAGACCAAGCACATGGCCTATTTCATGCACTGCGGAGTTCCTGAAGGCATATGAGGGCAGGTTTATTTGGGTCTTGCCGTCGCCATGAAGTACAAGTGGCGAAAGATAGATTCGTAAATCAAAGTTGTTGTTCTCCTCCTCCTCACCGGCTCCATCCTTAAATGTCATAGATGTGTATGCGCCTGTCTGTGCAGGATAATCCGGAAAATCGCTATATTTGTCATAAATGTATACCTTGATGTCACATGATTCAAACTCTGCATCAGATTCGACAAACCTTGCAGTAATGTTCCACTCTTCTTGGTTGCCTGTGTATTCCTGCAGTGCCTGCCGCCACTTTTGCACGGACAGCTTTGTCCAGACATAGTATGCATTGTCAACGCTGTCTTCCTTGTATATGCAGCTCTGTATATGGTCTTTATTCCAGCTGTGCCTTGTCATAGGAACAGAAGTCTCTGTAAAGTCGGTCTGCTCAGAATAATACTTTGCAGCCAATCCTGACGAGAAATTAAAGGCAATAAGAAGAAACACCACTGCTGTCAGTGCAAGAAGCGACATTTTCTTGCACAATTTTCTCAAACGACTACTTTTTCGTCCTTGTCTAATGTAGCGATATTGAATGCATGCTCTATTGTTGATACAAATATCACGCCGTCTCCGTGCTCGCCGGTTCTTGCAGACTCGATGACTGCCTGCACCACTTTGTCTACCTGATCGTCTGGAAGTACTATCTCAAACTTCACTCTGGGTAGTAGATCGTATGCTACTGGCTGACCTCTCCATTGCAAGTGGAGTTCACGCTGCTTACTCCATCCTGATACTGTAGAAATTGTCATGCCCCCAATTTTCATCTGTCTGAGCTTTTCCTTCACAACAGGCATTCTTTCAGACCTGATCATGGCCTCTATCTTCTTCATCTATATAGCATTGAGCGTCACGTACCATAAATTGTTATTGTTCCATAGTTATTTTATTAAAAATACTTTATAAATTGCCATAATAGAGGTAAGCCATTTGAGAAATAAGAAATTCGTCCTTGATACTAGCGTCATCATAGACGGCGAAATAACAAAGATGCTTGAAGCAGGCAATATAGAACAAGAGAGCGACATTATTATCCCTCTGGCAGTTCTAGATGAGCTCCAGTCTCAGGCCTCTACCAACAAAGAGCACGGCTTTGTAGGGCTTGAAGAGATAAAGAAAATGAGGGAGCTCTGTACTGCAAAAAACATTACTCTCCGTTTTGTAGGTCAGCGGCCTGACCTTGATGACATCAGGCTTGCAAAGCATGGCAGAATAGACGCAATAATAAAAGATGTTGCAATGCTTGAATCTGCCACACTCATCACGGCTGATTATGTCCAGGCGCTGGTCGCAGAGGCACAGGGCATCAATGCAATGCATATTCGGACACCGACTAAGACAACTGACCTAGAATTTGAAAGATACTTTGACGACATGACTATGAGCGTCCATCTAAAGGAAGGGACATTTCCAATGGCAAAGAGAGGAAAACCCGGTAACTTCCAGCTTGTCAAAATAAGCCAAGAAAAGAGCACATATCATCAGCTTTTAAATATAATCAGGGAAGTATCTGAAGCAAGCAGGGTTACAGGCACGGGCTCTGTGGAAATAAGCAGGAGCGGAGCCACCGTGCTTCAGTTTGGCAACTTTAGAATTGCAATAACAAGGCCGCCGTTTTCTGACGGACTAGAAGTGACTATAGTCAGACCAATCATTCGGCTTGAACTTGAAGATTACAATCCAAGCGACAAACTGATGGAGCGACTTTCCGGCAAGGCAGAAGGGATAGTAATAGCCGGTCCGCCCGGGTCTGGTAAGAGTACCCTTGCAAGCAGTGTTGCACAATTCTATACCAAAAGAGGCAAGATAGTCAAGACCTTTGAATCACCACGTGACCTGCAGGTATCTGATGAAGTGACGCAGTATGGTCCTCTCGAAGGTAGCTTTGAAAAAGCGGTAGACATTTTGCTCTTAGTAAGACCCGACTATACAATTTTTGATGAAGTAAGAAGAGCACAGGACTTTGAAGTATTTGCAGACATGAGGCTTGCGGGAGTTGGCATGGTGGGTGTAGTGCACGCAAGCAGTCCACTTGACGCAATCCAGCGATTCATGAGGCGAGTCGAGCTTGGGATGGTTCCTCATATTTTGGACACAATAATCTTTGTGCGAGATGGCACTATAATGCAGGTCTATGAATTGACTCTAACTGTTAAGGTGCCAAGTGGAATGACTGAGGAAGACCTTGCTAGGCCATTGGTTGAGGTAAGAGACTTTGAGTCAGGTGCAATAGAATATGAAATCTACACGTTTGGAGATGAAAACGTCGTAGTGCCGGTCTCGAAGCTGACCAAGACCGGTCAGCAGGAAGGTGGTGTTCGCAAGCTGGCTCAGTCCAAAGTAATGGACATTGTACGCAGGTTTGATCCAAGTGCCGAAGTAAATGTTATTTCAGATAACAAGGTACAGGTAAGAGCTAGCAAAGAAGCCGTTCCTAGGATAATAGGCAAGGGTGGATCCACTGTTTCAGAGTTGGAGGAAATGCTAGGCGTAAAGATAGACGTAGAAGCCAAGACCCCTGCTCTAGGTAGAGAGATCGAGTTTGATATAAGTGAATCGGGCTCATCTGTCAATATTCTATTTGATGACGAGGCGATCGGTCATACAGTCGATGTGTATGTGGAAAATGAATACCTTATGAGCAGCCAGGTGGGCAAGAAGGCTAGAGTAAAGATAGATAAGCGCAGCGAATCTGGAAAGAAGATCCTAAATGCAATAATTGCAGGACAAGA
>DATFBV010000075.1:0-25100 GCA_035253605.1 Nitrososphaera sp. | reverse complement strand
TAAGCTGAGACCAATCAGAGAAGGGGTCATGGTCTGACATTTCAATAAGAATGAAGGTGTATCCGCTGTATTAACATTAAACTTGCCATGGTACTTCAGTGAAGATTATCTTGATATGATCTCTTTTGAGTGGTAATATGGTTTTTAGATGATCATCTATCCATGTAAGTTAGTATTGTGATCTCTGACCTTTCTGGCTGTATCCTAAGACATCCTATAGTTACTGAGTTAATTCCTAAATATCATCCTGACTTCGAGAACTACGAGGTTGAAATTGCGAACAGTGCTTACATCTATGCCACTGCTGTCCATACTATTTATGATGGCTACTACTCCTGTTTCGCTCCGCGCTGAAGGACAGCTATCTCCATATAGAGAGAAGAGCATATAATGGATATACTATTTTTTCTTGTTAGATGAAGTTTAATAAAACTTTGACATTTATAGTGCACAGATTTTGCCCAATGATGAATTGAAGTCTAGCATACTCACAGAACGTAATCATTCAGTTTACAATATTTCTCGTTTGAGTATTCCGATAATGGATCATACAATTGATCCATCAGATGTACAGATACATGTCCAACCCGCGGCGATGGTTGATGGTACAAAGAGACTACTTGATATCCAAATCTATAGATAAGATGAAAACTTAAAAAGATTTGAGGATTATTTTATGATTATTCAGATCATATAAACTTTTATCGTATTTTATGATAAAATATTAGTAATTTTACGATTTTTTACAATAGTTCAGAGGACAGTTAAATATATAGCGGACCACATGCTGACACTTAAAGGGAAGCCAATAATTTCGATGTCACAAACAGCCGACTCCAACAGAACGAATGTTAACAACAATAAACAACAATCCGCCGAACTTTCGTCAGCGTCACAGTTTTTTGGTATTAAGACCATACACGAGAAGGATGGTGTTAGTCCTGGTAAAGACTATGCCTCCTATCTAGGTTACTGCAAATCATCCCTTTGGTTCATTTTTAGTTTACTGCATTCAAGGATCATTGAATGCGTTATGCATAATGTAGCATTGAATCCAATTGCACTTCCTAGGAGGTCATGGATAGTATCATTTGGAGTGCCATTTTTGTTTATTATTTTGTTGGTCAATTTGCCTATAATTGCTGCGGGGCAAGAGGAGGATGAAGATGAGGAGACAGCCGAAGATGAAGAGGAGGCTGAAGATGAAGAGGAGGCTGAAGATGAGGAGACAGCCGAAGATGAAGAGGAGGCTGAAGATGAGGAGACGCCACCCCCAGTTGAGGAGACAGTACCGCAAGTACCTCCAGTTGACCCCTTTAGAATACCAGCAGACGATCAACCGAATGCAATAGATGATCCAAATCTTCAAGCAGAGGAGCTCGTTGCTGGTTTGATAAGGCCAACAGCAATGGCCTTTCTAGGAGATTCTAGCGAGGACATATTAGTGATTGAGAAGGACAATGGCACTGTACGGAGAATAATTGATGGTGAGCTTCAACCCGAACCGCTGCTCGATGTTGCTGTTGCAAACAATAATGGAACCAACGAAAGGGGTATGCTTGGTATGGCTGTAGCCGAGCACAATGAAACTACTACGTATGTCTTTCTTTATTATACCGAGTCTGGAGGGGGACAGGATGGGGATGATTCCGCTGGTGTAGTGCCAGCTGGCAACCGTCTTTACAGGTATGAGCTAGTAGAGAATGGTGACTCAGCCGAACTCATAAATCCTAAGCTTTTATTGGACCTTCCAGCAAGACCAGGCCCTCGATACAACGGTGGACCGCTATTAGTTAACCAAAATGAGAATGGTACAGCCTTGTATCTTATAATAGGAGATCTGGATCACCGAGAGAGTCAAACTGAGAATTTTGAGGATGGCCCGCCACCAGATGGAACTGGTGGGATACTAGCAATTGACGTTGAAGGCAATCCGTTACCAAATCCCGTACTTGTTGAACAAGTCAATGGTGAGGAAGAGAATGGTGAGGAAGAAGATAATGGAATGTTGCCCTACTATTATGCTTATGGCATACGAAACAGTTTTGGCTTGGCCCTTGACCCGGTGACAGGCTATCTATGGGATACAGAAAATGGACCAGATTGGTTCGACGAGATCAACATAGTGCTACCGGGATTTAATAGCGGCTGGGCAGATATACAAGGACCCTCTCCCGCACCAGAGAACGAGGGGGCCGACCCCGAAGAAGACCTAGTGGACTTTGGCGGAATGGGAGTGTATAGAGAACCTGAATTTGCATGGCAAAACACAGTAGGTGTGACAGCGATCCACTTTCTAAATTCCACAGCACTAGGAGAGCAGTATGCAAATGACATGTTTGTAGGCGATATAAACAACGGCAGGCTATATCATTTTGATCTAAACCAAGATAGAACAGGTTTACTTCTTGAGGGAGTGCTTGCGGACCGAGTGGCCAATAATGTTCAAGAGTTGGATCCTGTAATATTTGGGACAGGGTTTAGAAGCATTTCAGATATTGAAACAGGACCAGATGGCTACCTGTACTTTTTGTTGTACGGGCCTGGAAAGATATTTAGAATAGCTCCTGCGACGGCAGAGGATTGAAAGTAGCGACGAAAAAAAGAGCTTTAAGTTCTTCTTTTTTGTTCTCTTTTTGTTCTTCTCCCTTACTTTGAGCCTTGTTATCAGTAATAACCATCATCCAATTCATGCTTATTCTTGTCTGGTTTGCTTTAAGCAACTTGTGAATTCCTTATTAGTTAGCAATCTCTAACTTCATATTAGCCTTTTCTCATATCTATTCAGAGCTCTAGATAGAAGGTATGTCTTTACCTCAAATGGGATCCTCATTTTACACCAGAAACGAAGTGCGTTACTCTTTTAATGCAATTGATCCAAAAATGTTTGGCAAGTCGCAGTCGAATTAATAATTGTTTAATATTAGCCCCGGCTTACCAAACCAGTATGCCAGGAGCCTATGTAATGATCAATACGCTTCCAGGTATGGAAAAGCCAGTGCTTGACAGGATAGCTCAGATACCCGGCGTCGTCTCAGTCGAGGGAGTCTATGCTGAATTTGATCTGATAGTGAGAGTGAACGTTCCACTGGGCAATACAGTAGATGTTGTTATTAATGAGATAAGAAAAATACAAGGCATAAAGTCAACTAGGACCATATCATCTATTGATAGTGAGCGCAGTAGCGGTATTGGAATGGACCACCTTGGGCCACCATCTGACTAAAGTCTAACCATCACTGGTAGTCATGCAATGGTCTATCTCTGTGTGTGTTTATCTTCGATTCCAGCTGTTTCTTGTGTTGAGAAAGTATATGCTTATTGGCACATTGATCATGCATCACTCCTATTTCGCAAAAGTCACAAGAAGTGACAAATTCTATCTGCACAAATATCTTTTCGCAATAACTGCACTTTTCTGCTCCAAGATCATAACTGGATAGGGGCTTGAGCCATGGGTCACGCCATAGAAGCGACATATAGATTATCATCCCTAAAAGTTGTCAAAGCTGCATATTTGTGTTTAGTTGCACTTACCAATTATCTCATACATTCGCTTATACGACTGTTGTAAGTCCTGCCCCTTTTGCATATTTAACTTAACTTTTTCTAACTCATCCTTTAGACCCTTGTTGTGCTTTTCGGTTGTGAGCTTTGCGAGTGCAGCTGTTTCTTTAAGGAATTGCTTAATGTACCTTTTGGCATATGTATTCTCACTAATAAGAGCAATAATAAGATCAGCCTCTTCTGTGACTATGCTTTCTGCAATAAGTGACTGTAGACTAAATGTGGTGCCTGATACTTGCTTGAGCATTGAAAGGTTGTTGCCTGACGACATTACTTTTGCAAAAACCATATTCGTAAAGTACGTCAATCCAAGCACTATAGCGATTGACTTGTCATGTTGCTTGGCATTTGGCAATACTATCACCTTGGCATTTTCAAATATCTCCTCTACTATCGTGACTTCGATTTTTTCATCCCTAACCGGAATTAGAAGGATCCGAGCTTCTACTTTTTTGCTTGCTCCAGGCCCGAACATCGGATGAATGCAAAGCGGCCGAAGTTTGTTAGGTACTTTCTTCAGAGCTCCGTACGTATTGTTTTTAACCGAGGATATCTCTGCAATGACGGCCCCCTCTTTCATATCTTTTGTGCACTCTTTGACGACCTGTGGCGTCTTGTGCACTGGCACACATACAAGTACCAAGTCTGCATCGTAGACACACTCCAATAGGCTTTCTTGAACTTTGACCTTGCTAGAGGTTTTCAATATTTTTTTGTTGATATCATATGCTGAAACGTTCAGGCCACGCTGGGCAAAATAACTAGCGAACCAGGTGCCCATTTTTCCTGCGGCGCCTACTATCGCCACTTGCTGCAATTTACAGGTCCTCTCTAACGAGCGACGCCATTACATCGAGCCCTTTTTCTAATGTCTTTTCCGGCTGGCATGCAGATATCCTGACATATCGCTTGTATGCATCACCAAAACCTGAGCCGGGCGCTATGGCTACGCCTTTCTCTAACAACCTTTCAACAATGGTTAAGTCATCCCCCTTTGGCAACTCAGGGTAAACGTACATAGCACCATCTGGCTCGACACATCTAAGTGACATTTTCTGAAGCTTGCTGTATACATAGTTAAGTCTCCTTTTCATTAGTTGGACATTTTCTGATGGGTCTACTTCTAGTGCAGCAAGAGCCGCTCGCTGCATTGGCTCTGCTACGCTTGTGATTGCAACTGCCTGAACTCTTGCCATTCTTGAGATAATGTCTTTGTTTGCTATACCGTATCCCACCCTAAATCCAGTCATTGCATATCGTTTCGAAAAGGATCCTACAACGATGCTCTTCGCATAATCAAATTCGCGTATGCTTTTGAACTCTCCAAAGACATAGTCAGCGTAAACTTCATCGCTTAGCAAGTAAAGACCATGATCCTTTGCAAGCAGTACTATTTTTTCCATCGTTTTGTGATCAAGCACCTTTCCCGTTGGGTTGTTAGGGTAATTGAGTACAATCATTTTAGTACTTGAGTTAATCATGCGTTCCATTAGTTTAGTGTCAGGGATCCAATTATTTTCAATGGTAGTCCTTAGTATCTTTGTTCTTGCACCGACAAAGTCTGCACATTCTTTATACGCAGGCCACGCAGGCTCTATCACTATAATCTCGTGTCCTGCTCTTAGCAATGATGTGATTGCACTGAAAACTGCGAAGCGGCCTCCAGGTGTCACTACCACTTGATCTCTGGATATTCCTCCTCCTTCCTTAATGGCTATAGCATCGCGTAGCTTTGCAATGCCTTGAGTATCTGTATAATGGTAATTCTTCATCTCGAAAGAGTAAGCAAGTGCAGCTCCAACTCTTGCAGGGGCTGAATAGTCTGGCTCGCCAACCTCCATGTGTATTATTTTCTTGCCTGAAGCCTCTAGCTGTCTTGCCTTAGAGAATATGCTAAGGTGTGTTTGCTTTTCTACTGCTCTTTGCTCGCTTTTTTGCAGTTGCACCTGCTCTGACTCGGCAAGCAAGACGTTCAGTAGCTGTAGTGCAAACTCTGTGCTCATTCCGATCTCTTCTGCCAGCAACATGACTGTCATCCGTATATCATTTTCAACCTTTTCATCCTTGATATCGATGCCAAGCCTACTTTTGACCTCGCCAATCTTTCTTGCAAGCTCCACACGTTCCTGGACAGCGCGCATAATCTGTATTGTCACACCACGCACCTTGTCACGCAGTATGTCGAGCTCTTCATTTGTATTATCCATTAGCACCGTCTCACTTTAACACCAACGGTATTAGGCCTGACCTTATGGCATGATCGGCTAAAACCATCGAAACTACACACTCGACAACGGGCGGGGCCCTTGGCACAACGCATGGGTCATGCCTGCCTGGTACAGTAAGATTTGTCTGCTCATTTGTAGAAACGTCAAGTGTTTGCTGCATCTTGGCCACGGAAGCGGCTGGTTTGAAGGCCACCCTGACTACAATAGGCATTCCATTTGATAGCCCACCTAATATCCCGCCTGCATTGTTAGTCTTAGTCACCACCCTGCCATTTTTTATCATATAGCTATCGTTATTATCAGAGCCTCGCATTTTGCTGCCTGCAAAGCCAGAACCAAATTCCACAGCTTTGACTGCAGGTATACTAAATAGGGCCTTGCTGAGATCTGACTCCAGTGATGCAAATATGGGCTCGCCCATGCCTACCGGCAGGCCGCTGCTAATACATTCGATTATGCCACCTAGCGAGTCGCCCGATTTCCTTGCCTGTAGGATCGCCTCCTTCATGCTCTGAGCAGCTTCGAAGTCAGGACATCTTACTTCGTTATCATATCTAGTAGCAATATTTTCTTTGGTCATATTGCGTGCTTTGATGCCGCCTATTTCGGTAGTATAAGCCACCGTCTCAATTCCAAGTGTCATTTTTAGAAGCTTGACCGCTATAGCGCCGGCCATCACAAGAGTAGCTGTGAGCCTTCCAGAGAATCTTCCACTTCCCCTGTAATCTGCAAAACCGCCATATTTTACCATAGCAGGGTAATCTGCGTGCCCCGGCCGTGGAATGTTCTTTATCATCTCATAAGGTTTAGCATCTGAATCGTTGTTCCATATAAGCAAGCATATTGGGGCCCCTGTGGTGAAGCCATTGAAAATTCCCGACAGGATCTCTACTTTGTCTTCTTCTCTCCGCTGTGTCGTTATGATCGACTGTCCAGGCTTTCTTAAATCAAGAAGAGGTTGTATGTCGGCTTCCTCTAGAGGCAGGCCAGCAGGACAGCCATCTACAATTATCCCGACACATCTTCCATGGCTTTCACCGAAGCTTACAGCCACAAACCGCTCTCCTATCATGCTGCCACCCATCTTTATTAGGAGCACTTGAGCCTGTTCCATATATTGGCTTTTTGTCAATCTCTATCTGGAGCTGGAGATATTCTTGCTCCAATATTTTTCATATCGGAAATAAAATTAGGATAAGAAACATCCACGGACTGAGCCCCAGCTACTGTCGATTTTTCAGTTAACATAGAGGCGATTGTAAACGCCATAAAAAGCCGGTGGTCGTCATGTGCTTCAAGCGCTGCGTTTTTAATTACCATAGGTGCGGCTATCTTTAGACCATCATGAAACTCATTTATGTCTGCACCAAACTTTCTGAGCTCCACTGCAATATTTGATACCCTGTCTGTTTCCTTCGCTCTAGCATGAGCGACGCCGGTTATTGTGACTGGACTTGTTGCTTTGAGTGCAAGTACCGAAACAACCGGCAGGAGATCTGGTGTATCTTCTAGGTCAAAATCGCCGCCTTCCAATCTGTCAGCACCAGTGATGAGTACCTCGCCATTTTCCTCCTTGACTATTATCCTGCATCCCATTTTCTTCAAGACGTCTATAATACGCGAATCACCCTGTGGCATTTCAAAATTAAGTCCGCTTATCCTAAGTTTTTCTCCAGCGAGCGCACCTGCGGCAAGTACAAGTGCAGCAGTTGAAAAGTCGCTTGGTACTTCAAATCTCGTGCCATGATATCTTGTATTCTTGATATAGTATTCCAACATATCTGGACTATGATCAATGGAAACTCCAAAGTACTTCATTGTGGCAAGCGTAGCAAGAATATAAGGCTTGGAGACGATCCTGCCGCGCACCTTTATTAGAATCTCTGAATTAGCGTAAATGCCGGCAATCAGCAAAGCTGATATAAACTGACTAGAAATGCTGCCGTTAACGACGGTTGTCCCTCCCTTTATGCCTCCGCCCTTCACGATGATGGGGGGCGTTCCGTTTTCCTTTGTAGAATATGCTTCGACGCCCAGCTGTCTAAGTGCATCTAGTAAAGGCTGCATAGGACGACTGCGTAGGCTCTGATCTCCTGTCAGGACAGTGTAGCCCTTTCTCACCAGGCCAGACATAGCAGTTAGTATCCTTATCGTGGTTCCAGAATTCTCTGCATTTATAACATTTTCAGGGGGATTAAAGGAATGACTGCCTTTTATGCGGATCTTAGTAGCGCTATATTTTATGTCCGCTCCGAGAGCGGTGCAACCCGATAGGGTCGCCAGGGTATCGCGCGCCATTAGTGCATGCATTATTGTAGAAGGCTGATCAGCAAGCGACGCAATTGCTATTGCCCTATGACTGTAGCTCTTGCTAGATGGGCAGCGTACACTGCCATTTAACCTAGAACTTCTTACCACGATGCTAGTCATTTATGATCTTAATATTCGCTTTCTCATTATTTACTCGGGATACAATGACCTTCCCTTCAAACTTTGAAAGTGTATCGACAATGGGATCAACCGCGTCTGCATATGCTACAGCGGCGATCGATGGACCATTTCCAGATATACTGGCAGAAAGAGCCCCTTCCTCCAATGCAGCCATTACAGGGGTATAACTAGATGATAGGGCAGCAGATGCGAGCACTCCATTGAGTTTCATTGCCTTCCAATATTGGCCAGACTCTGCAAATCTGAAAGCATCAATGAAGATGTCAGATAGGTTTCTGAGCTTGCTCACATCTCCTCTTGAGGTATTGCTCGGAAGGAAAATGATTGCATAAAGGTTATCCGGTGCCCTCTCCTTGCGGATTATACGCCGCAAGTAATTGTCAGTGACGGTAAAACCGCCAAAGTAGCAGGCAGTAGCGTCGTCATATGCGCCCGTCAATGAGACTTTGGCTTCTAGCGAGGAACTGGCAGCCACTTCAAGTATCTCATGATCGTTAGTATCCTCTTCCATTTCGATATGACTACATGCAAGCGCAACAGCATTTGATACTGCACTGGAGCTCTTGAGCCCATAGCCCATTGGAATTTCGGAGTCGACTTTTATGATTATCATATTGCTCTCGATGATTTGTTTTGATATTGTCTTTTCAATGATCTTTTTTATTAGCTTATCACTATTCCTGCCCGTGATAAACCTAAGGCCATGTCCCTTTTGAAGTTCAACTTCAGCTGTAACCTTTAGTGATACACCAAGAGCTGATCCTTTTCCGGTGGCTATGGCGTTTACTATTGAAATTGCTCCATGCACTACTGCCCTTGCCTTCCGGATTGCAGTCATGTCGGCGGCTCACCAAATATACCCAGCAGGTTTTTTTTCATAGCATCCCTAGGAGCAGACAACCCTGTCCATATCTCGAATGCCTTCGCACCCTGCTCAATAAGCATTTCATAGCCGTATACAATGCTTGCTTGCGCATATTTGGCATTCTCAATCAAGTCAGTGACAAGTGGACGGTAAACTATATCGTACACTATACTTCCCTTCGATATATGCTCATAATCAATTATACTAGATTCATTGTTCATTCCTAATGATGTTGCGTTAACTATTAAATCGCATGAAGGCGAAGAGTCCTGTGCCCTATCAAGCGGGACGGCCTCGCACTTCATCCCAAGGCCAGCTCCAAGGTTGGCAAGTTCGTTTGCCCGTCCCATGTCACGATTCGCAATTACAAGCCTGGCTATGCTGTTCTGCTCTGCAAGGGCAACCACTACGGCTCGGGCGGCCCCACCAGACCCAAGAAGCAGCACATGCATGCCACGAAAATCGACTTGGCGCTTGCGCAACGGCTCAATGAACCCATAGACATCGGTGTTGTATCCTCTAAATATGCCTTCAATATTGTTAACGGTGTTTACTGCTGCTGCCTTTTTTGCAGTAGATTCGAGTTCGTCAAGGTATTTTATTACTTGTGTTTTATGTGGCGTAGTAACATTGAATCCAGCAATGTTTATACTGCGCAAGGACTCAATCGACTCTTTCAGCTCGGCCTCTGGAACCCTAAATGCAATATAGGTACAGTTGAGGCCTCTTGCTGCAAAAGCTGCGTTCTGCATTGCAGGAGATAGTGAGTGATGTATTGGATTGCCTATTATGCAGTAAGTCTTGGTTAGGGCTTGCATTGTCTGTTGCAAATATTGCAAATCTATCACATATATACCGTGGAAGAAATTCCGGAAGGGAGTCCAGATTAGATTGAACCGTGTGTATGCAAAGAGATATGGGTAAGGTAGACAGATATTATATTCTACCAACTCTCATCTTGTCGTACAACTTTTTCATCTGCTGCAGAGTTAATTGTCCGGGTGCTAGTGATTTCTCGAGACTTGCATAGGTAAAGGGGGCGTTCCCAATCACAGTACACAACAGCCTTGATATTACCCCTGCCTCTCCCATACCAAAAAAGATGGGGGATAACCCTATGGTTGTCTCGTACAACTCTAGCAGCCTCAACGAATCTTCTATACTATGTGCCATAGTCACGATCTTGACATAGCTACTATAGGTCCTCATCTCTGAAAGAATATCAGCGATAGAGTCAGTTGGCGGGGTTTTTTTAAAATCGTGCCATGAGACAAGTAGGGGGTTCTTTCTATTCTCTAGAAAGTCTGCGAACTCATCATTCTTTTTAAGCGTCTCAAGCTCGACATCAAGCAGCATAGGTTCTTGCTCCGCTAGTCTGTACAGCCAATGCAAGCGATTTGCTTCGGTGCTTGCAAACATGCCTCCCTCACTTCTCGGTCTCAGAGTAAAGATTGTTCTCTCCTTTATACCCCTCGCAGCTTGGACAACCTCGGGCAAGAGGTCGGGGTTTAAAAAGTCAAACCGGATTTCTATATAGTCTGCTCCTAACTCAAAGGCGCGATGTGCTTCTCTTATCATAGCTTGTGCACCTTCCGGCGCTATAGATGCGCAGATCTTTCCGGTCAAGGCACTGGCTATGCACTTAGCTCGAATTAATTGTTTGTTTAACCCACGCCAGCAGGCGGTGAACTATTTGAACCGTGATCTATCCTCTTGTGTGCTTCAAGAACTTCTGCCGAATCAAAAACTCTGCCACAAATGCTACAACGGTGCTGCCTTGGAACCTTGGACCCAGCAGTTGCAGCTGACATGAATATGTTTCAACATCAAGCCTTATTAAAGGTGCGATAGAGTTAGTAAACTACGCTGTTTTTAATGTACTATTTGAGATTGTATACAATAGTTGCCGTATCTCTTTATCAAGAGGCCAGATCAAAGTGGTCTTGCGCTGATAGTGTTTGAGCTGCGACAGTTAAACATCCATTCATACCAGAATTTGGTATAAGTGCAATATCCACATCTCAGGGCCCCTTATTATAGTGAGAAGGGATTTTTCTCCAATTAGCGACTAGGGCCTCATTTCGTATATGAACAGGCTCTTTTTCTATCCGGGATTTGGCCAGTTCAACATAATCTTTCACCAAATCAATGCCAACGTACCGACGCCCGAGGTGATGGGCCACCTTTGTGGTCTGACCGCTCCCGTTAAAAGGATCCAGTATTAGATCTTTCTCGTACGAATATAATTTCATCAGGCGATATGGGATTTCTTCTGGGAAGGGGCAAGGATGATCGATGCAGCCAGGTGGCACTGGTGCAATATGCCAAACTGAGTTGGCTATTTCTTTGGTCCATTCTTCATGTGTCGCCGGAAGAATCTCTATCTTTTTTGTCCGGCCACTATTGACATCTCCCTTCCGTAATATGAGAATAAATTCATGCATAATGTTTGCACGGTAGTACTTGGGGTAGGGATGGATGATGAAGGATCCGTATCGATTTGTGCCGCCAGTCACTTTATGCCAAA
The DNA here is from genome assembly GCA_035253605.1 of Nitrososphaera sp. Taxonomy (GTDB): domain Archaea; phylum Thermoproteota; class Nitrososphaeria; order Nitrososphaerales; family Nitrososphaeraceae; genus Nitrososphaera. The sequence continues at coordinate 13,462 of DATFBV010000075.1, read as the reverse complement.
TGATCTCTTCATGAAGGTTCCATTTTCCAAGGGGCTGTACAAGCCTGGACAACAGCATGTGAGGTAAGGGTACTATCGTCCCATTAACAACTTCATTTGCAATGACAATGCAGCAGTACCCGCCTTCCTTTGTTACACGATAAATCACATTACCGAAGATATGTGTCATATCATTCACATAATCATTGGTATCCAAGTCAAGCTTGCCTCGGTAATAGCCACCACTTCCTGATGCATGAATATCATAGTCGATCGCGTTTCTGTATGGTGGTGAAGTTACTGTTAACTGGACAGAATTTGCAGGAAGTCCCCGCAAGATATCCTTACAGTTGCCGACATCTATTTGGTTGGTGATTTCTTGTTGGACAAGCATGGCTAAATACTGTCTGCATGCTTTAGTGATTCGTCCAAAGCCCCTATACTTTAAAGTAATAAACAACTGACTAAAAAGAAACTATGCCTTCAGCTTACAAAAACGAGCTCGAGCTATGAGAACTCTACCAATTTTATGCTAAGAACAGGTTCAGAATATATTGGCCATTTTCTTCTGCGTGTTCTATGAATATTCATCTGTTTAATGCGCAGGGCGTGATTTGCTTGTACTCAGTTAGTACGTCTATACAGCATATGTGTAACTTTTCAGCCTGCTGATCTAGCGATAAATACAACTAAGATAGCTTCGCAATATTTTCCGTCATCGACGCCACAATTTTGATTTTAATGACCCGATTCTCAAAAGAGAAGTCTCATTCGGTATGCATAGGACATAGTAGCGAGTTGAGAAAGATTAGATATTGGCTGGTCTGATTAAAGCAAGGAAAAGAAAGGAGAAGGTGATAGACGAACTTTACAAACTGGAGCCCAAAATCCTAGTTCTAGCCCATCTTTTCCTTGAACTTCTCCTTGAACTTCTCCTTGTCGTATTCTCGACCCATAGCTCTATCGCTGTCTGACACCTCAGTGGCTGTAGCCTTTGCACCAGCCTTATTTTTGTCAGATGGATCCTCGACTTTTGAAGCCATGGTGCCTTAGATATATTACATCAAATTATTTAAGGGGTTACTCACAAGATTCGGTTTGATCTTCCCTCATCGTTATACAGGCCCATGACAGAAAAGGTAAGCTGGACTCTATTATTGCTATCTAAAGAGATTAATGCAATTACTTTTCTACTATGAATTCGTCGACTTCCATCCCAAAGTGACGGCCACCAGCTTGTTTAGCATAGCCTAACACTTCATCGCCCACTTTTACCTCAGTCACCGATAATAGCTCGCCGTTCTTGGATATCAACCGTATCGTTTCAGCATTTTGCAAAATAACAGTACCTTCCTCACCATTGATCTTAGCACGTATTAGCCTTAGAGGTCGTGTCTCTATCTTTGATCTGCCAACCACAGCATTTCTTGCAATGCCTTCCTTGTTAACGATCCATACTTCGCTTCCTGATTCGATCTCGGAAAGATAACGCGTTCCCCCACCAGGTGCCAATGTATAACAATATACGGCACCAGCATTGACCCTAAATGGTCGGGGCGAAGTGAAAGAAGATCCGACTGATTCATTGTGTACTAAAAGCATAAAGTTAGATCTGCTTCCAACCAACATGCCTTCTCCCATCCTCATCATCGATACAGTGTCTACGCAGACCCGCTCCCCTGTGCCTACATCTTTTACCTCTATGATCCTAGCTCTCATAATCGGGAACCTTGCAGGAGTGAGCTCCCGTCTAGCCCTTTCTACTTCCTCTGCGCTATCTGTTGATAATATTACTCCGTCCACTCCTAGTTCGAGGACCGAAAACAATGTTGCGACCTCTTGTGAGCTTTTTGCTGTGGCAAACACTTTTGTTCTCGACTTGTGGAGTTTGGCGATAATATTTTCAAGCGGGATTATCTTCCAATTTGGTGCGTCGACGATTACAAGTTCTGCCCCATAGTCTGACGCTTTTTCAATCTCGTCAATGTCGAGATTGCTCGTTACTTTCTTGAAGTAACCAACGCTCCTGCCTGACGATTTGAGCGATTTTAATTGATCAAAAGTTGTGCAGATTACTATGTCAGCGTCCTCAGACTCATATATGGTGCGAACGCTCTCGCCGGCAACCTTGGGATCAATATTAATTATCAAGTTGTCCTTTTCCTTTAGTCTTGAGATAAACTCGCCCAGAGAAGATATTGCTACAGTTGGCCTGACAATTAGCTCTTTTGGTCTGGCATCAATCAAGTTCTTTCAGAGCCTCTCTAACATTTCTGTTTTCAATTATAATCGCGCGTAATGCGCGTACCATTGCAGGCGGATTCTTATGTTGGAAAATGTTGCGGCCAAATGTCACGCCCTTTGCTCCTGCAGACATTGCTCCACTGCACATCTCCAAGATTTCTCTGTCGCTATTGGCCTTGGGTCCGCCAGCAATTACCAGTGGAACGGGACAACTCCTAACAACCCGCTTAAATGAATCTGGATCCCCTGTGTATACTGCTTTTACGATATCTGCTCCAGCCTCAGCACCCACCCTTGCGGCATGTGCTACGACCTCTGGGTCATGTGGATTTTTAATGTGCTCTCCACGCGGGTACATCATCGCGACAAGAGGGACACTCCATTGGTTGCACTTATCGGCTATCATACCAAGCTTTTGTAGCATCTCTGGTTCTTCTTTTGAGCCAATATTAATATGAACAGAGACCGCGTCAGCTCCGAGTCTGATAGCTTCTTCGACGCTCCCTATCAGCATTTTTCTGTTTGGTGCTGGGCCTATGGACGTACTTGCGGAAAAGTGTACTATCAATCCAATATCTGGCGACCTGGGCATACTCTTGATAATGCCCTTGTTGACAAGGACACAAGTGAGTCCAGCAGAAGCGCATTTATAGATCATGTCATGAATGTCTTCTAGCCCCTTGATAGGGCCATTGCTTATACCATGGTCCATTGGGATGCACAGCATTCTGCCGTTGTCCAGTATTCTCGAAAGCCGGATGTCCATGCCAAAGACCATATATGTAACCAGACATTCTCGCCAGCCTACTTATAATTTGTTTTATCCGTTGGAGAGTCTGAATGGGGATTTTGAAGAATATTGCGTCTGAGAGACCATACGACCCTAACACTATATAGTATAATGGCAGGTTTTAATCGAATAATTCAGTGTATGGTCGCTAGAATTTGATTTCTGTGCGATGTCAAGAATTATCGAAGACACAATGGCTCTCGGCAACAGAATAACTCGGTAAATCTAGCTATATGTACCTGGCAATATTAGATCCTAAACTATTCAACCCAGAATAGATGCCTGGGGTTTGCTAGTTCAAGCATAGCCATTCTTAGGAGATAATAGTAGTAATTAAGATATAATTTCATTTGCTTGGAGATCGCTACAGCGAAAACAGAATCTATGGACAAACAAAAAGACTCAGAAAGAGGACGACTTTAAAAATTGGGTAGGCCATTATGTCTATTCTTAGGGATGCTAAGACCTAAGCTCTTATATTTGCAGCCACACAATCCGATAATGTAACTTGATAAAAAAGCATGAACGAAACCCGTTCTGCTATATCTGCAACTTGTTCTTTACACCCGAATATCTGCCCGTTCATCTCAAAGCTGATCACACAAAGGAAGAATTGGCCGCTCATCTCCTAATGGCATACTTTGATGAGTGGTATGAGCAGGAAGAGGCAATTAATGGAGCAACAAGAACCTCCCAATGACTCCCATAAGTTTTTAGAAATGATCAGAGCATAGTAGTAGCATATGGGCTATGAGTCTGACTCATCGGAGTTTGCAAGGATTTCAACTAAGAAGCTCGCTATACTGTTTGGCCTTGCTTTTTTTGGGGCATTCATGTTCATACAGATGATACAAGGATTCCCTCTTGCAGAGATCCTATTCAGGCAGACCGTAACTGAAGAAGTTAATGTGTCAATAAAGCAGGAAGATATATGCATCATAGAGCCGCCTGACGGTCAACCAAAAAGCATCCAAGGATGCCCCTATAACTTAGACGATCCACTAATCGTGACGTACTATGAAGGCTCAACCAATGTAGAATCTCACAGGCTCAATAACTAATTGTTTGCTATCCATTTGTTATTTTTTTAACATATCTAGAACGACCTTGAGGTTCTGTTCATCTCCCCTCGTTTTATCTATGGGCGTCTCCATTATTATCGGCAAGCCTTGAACCGCCATGTGGTTGACAAAAGCGGTAATACCCTCAACCCCTATCGCTCCAAGGCCAATATGCTCATGCCGGTCTAAGTTTGAGCCCAGCCCTCCTTTTGAATCGTTTAGGTGGACGACTTTGAGTTCTCTCAAGCCAATGGTAGCCTTGATTTTGTCAAAAATTATATTAACATCGTCCTTCGTGCGTAGGTCGTAGCCAGACGCATAAAGATGGCAAGAATCTATGCAAACGCCAAATTGCTTTGAGTTATCAAGCCTGTCGAGTATGAGGTGGAGCTCTTCGAGCGTGCAACCAATACTATTCTTCTGTCCCACATTATTTTCTAATAGAACCACCACCTTGTTATCGGATTTGTTATGGGCATTGGCAGCTGTTAAGGCATTTACCAGTTGATCAATGCCGCTATTTGATCCTCTACCCATGTGGCTTCCAAGATGTACCACGAGATAGGCTACTCCGAGTAAATTGCATCTTTGCATCTCTTCTGTAAGGGTCCTCACTGATCTTTCATACAATTCTCCAGGAGGCCCTGAGAGATTCGCCAGATATGGCATGTGGACGATTACTGATGTTTTTTCAATTCCACTTGCACAGAGCATAGTTTTGAACGAGTCTACCTCATCTTGTGGTAGAGGCTTTGCAATCCACCCACGTGGATTCCGACTAAATATTTGAAATGCAGTACAGCCTAATTTTTTTGCATTGTTGACAGAATTTGATATCCCCCCTGCTATGGAAACATGAAATCCCACCCTTGCATCCATGGTTTTGATATGAAGATAATTTCTGTTACCTTAATTTATTGCAATGGAGTTTTTATGGTAGATAAGCTAATCTTATTGTCGAACTTGTCCTCTATAAGAATGGCTGGTAGTGATCTGGCTAAGTATCCGTTTTTAAACGAAGCCGGCGAATACCTGCGGGAGTCAAGCTTTGGATGGGAGGAGCTTGACAGGCCTGACATGAAGTATATTATCGACCGTGCTGCCGAACGTATAGAGAGGGAGGTGGACGGGAAGTTATATGAGAACCTGGAGCGATATGAAATTGAGATCCTCACATTCCTCATTTCTCTTATGATGGTCAAGTCTATTGGCTTTGATCAAGTTCTGCGAAAGTTCGCGCTAGCTGAGGCAAGAAGGGCAGAGAAATTTCTCACAGAGGATTTAAGAAAGCAGAGCATAATTAAGAGTGGTTCTATATTTACTAAAATCTTTGAGGATTTGTTCAAACTGAAAATCGTTACATCAGAGGATCAGCGCCTATTCAAGGTCCGAGTTGTCGACTATATTGCAAGAGCTTCTCATTTCCATGAACAAGAATGGAAACTGATCAACAGACTTGTCCACAACGGGTATGTTTATCTTGACGCTGATGAGACAGTTAGACTCATTAGAAATGAGCTCTCCGTGCTCATTTATGATAAAGTCAAAGGGATGACTCTACCCACCCTGCCGCATAGCATAAAGTCAAAAGCGGAAGAGCTGCGGTTAAAACTCTCATCACGCTATGAACGTCACGTTCCAGCAGCAGTATCAGATTATCCACCGTGCGTCAAGCACGCACTTGGGGTGATGAATAGAGGCGACAACCTCCCGCACTCTGCACGAGTGATGCTTGCAACTTACATGTTGGCAATAGGCAAGTCAGTGGACGAAATTGTCTTGATGTTCGAGAATGCTCCTGATTTTAACGAAAAGATAACCCGATACCAAGTGGAACACCTAGCTGGCATGAAAGGAAGCCATACAAAATATTCTGTTCCCTCATGTGACAAACTCCGGAACGAGAATCTTTGCTTTGCTATTGCTGAGTGCCATGGCCTTATAAACCCAGTTCAGTTTGGCAGGAAGAAGAAATGAGAGAGAGACTCATTGCTGGGAAGACTACTACGGCAATAAAGAAAGCATTCCGTGAATATTACTTCAACCATCCAAATGCAATTGAAGAGCCTCTTAAAATCGAGCAACGTGAATTTGGTTATATGCACTTCGGGCAGGCAGGCATGGTTAGGCATCTATCATTCAAAAATATGAAGGAGCTAGATGCAATGCTTGTGAGGGAGGCTCCTTCCGATGTGTATTGTTCAAATGCATACTACCAATTCCCAGCACAGCAACCTATGCAGGAGAAACAGTGGCTTGGGGCAGACTTGATCTTTGATATTGATGGCAAAGATCTCGGCATGCCATGTGTTCCTTCACATTTGTATTCAATCTGCACGAGCTGTGGCTACGTATCTCCTCCTCCTGAAAACAATGAAGAGAGATCGTCATATTCTTGCCCATCCTGCAGCTGCGAAAAAGCAGATTATGTCTCCGTTCCTTGTAATAGGTGTATAGAGGGGTCTAAAAAAGAGGCTAAACGTTTAATGGATTTTTTGTTAGGAGATATTGGTCTACAGCATAGTGCTATTAACATTTACTTTTCTGGTAACAATGGTTTTCATGTACATATAAATGACCGTGCGTGCGCCTCTCTCAATCCTCAGGCTCGCTCCGACTTAGTGGGCTATATCTCTGGAACAGGCCTGATGTTGGAAAGCATTGGAGTAAGAAAGACCAGCACAGAGGACTTGTTTTCAATAAAATTCCCAAAAAGTGGACTTGCATACGGCTGGAGAAGAAGAATTGCAGAGAAGCTCAAGATTGACATAACATCGTCTATTAAACTCAAGAACATTGTCAACCAACGTGGTGGATATAGTGCATTCAAGGTTGAACTTGACAGATTAGCAAGGAATATGGGAGTCAAAATAGATCCACAAGTGACAACTGATATTCACAGGGTCTTTAGGATGCCCGGAACAATCAACAGTAAGAGTGGCCTCTCAAAGGTAAAATCTAGAGACCTCTATTCTTTTGATCCCTTCGTCGATGCATGTCTACTAGGTGATTACATGATAAGAGTGAGAGTTAAGACTCCAGTCAAGTTGAAACTAAAAAGGAACTCATTCAACATTTCAAAAGAAGTAGCTGAGATACCCGCATATGCAGCGGTCTATCTTATGTGCAAAGGTCTTGCAGAGGCGAACTAGCTTATTGCCTCAACATTCTTCGAGCAAATGGTTACCAACTTTGAGGCACACAAAAGCATCAAAAATCAGGACAATTGCGATTTATGCTCTGCTTAAGTTTAAAAAGTAGCAGCAAAACCTGCAACGCTACAATCGAACTTAGCTCTTCTGAAATTATGAATGAGGGCATTTATTAAACGGTAAAGAGACTCTATCTTAATTGGAATATCGCATTGCCATTAACTTTGGCATCCTGCTTGGTGTATTCCGAACACAGTATGGAGCCGTCACATCTCTTAGAGGTAGATAACTGGATTGGCAGTACTGGTAGTTGACAACCTGTCACCGTTTACAGCTGATATACTGACTTGTCTTGGTAAGTTGGACAAGCCACATCTTCACAAGAGGTTCTCTGAAGTCTCTAATGAGGATCTCGCCAAATGCGACAAGGTGATACTGTCGGGCAGGCGCAAACACAGCAAGGAAATAAACGTAGTAAATTCTAGGATCGTCAGATATTGTCTTTATCAAGCCAAACCACTCCTCGGTATCTGCTACGGCGCTGAAATAATAGCGCTTACCCTTGGAGGCTCAATGAATAAAATGCCCGTCCACATTCAGGGGATGACTGAAGTCTCGATCTCAGGTTCAAATCCACTGACTCTAAGTAAGAACTCCATCCTGGTTTATGAAAGTCACAAATACTGCGTTGCTAAACTCCCTTCGAATTTTAAGTCACTTGCAAGCTCTAAGTACTGCCTGCATGAGGTATTCTCCAGTGACAGCAACATGATGTACGGTACACAATTTCACCCCGAAAAGAGCGGAGATGACGGCCTAGACCTTATCAAGAATTTTCTAACGACATAAGAAGAATTTTATTTGCTTTCAAGACAGAGAACGTACTGGCTTGGAATCCCAACCGGAGCATTTTATAAGCCTGCCTCTTGTAAGCAACAACGAAGATAGTGCAGATCTTCCACTTGTAATGAATGTTGTTTTAAAATACTGGGGTGAAGATATCTCTCCACCAATATCAGGTGCGGCAAGCGAGAAGGGCGCCACAATGATTCATGGTATCAAGCTTGCAGAAAGATTGGGTATTGAATCATACATTTACAAAAGTTCTATGAAGGATCTGAAAAAACGGATCGATGAGGGCATACCTCCAATAGTTATAATGCCTGGCATAAGGGCAACCGTGCAACATGCAACGATTGTGTCGGGCTACAATAGTGAAGAACGCAGGATCCTTACTTATGTCCCAGAACCCGATACGTTAGGCGCGATCCCAGAGTCAAAGTTTGAGCAGGACTGGGAGCAAGATGACATGATCGCTATTATCATGATTCCTTCGGACATGAAGAGCCTGCTAAAGAATGAAGAGCTCAGATTCGTCAAATCCAACCGGATTTGCTTTGAAGCTGAAGGACTAAGACAATGTGGAAAGATTAACGAGGCTATTGAGCATTTACAGAGAGCATTAGAGATTGAGCCAGATAATTCGCAGGCATGGGTTCTTCTTGGTGGAGTTTATAATGAGACAAATTCTGATAAGGCTACCTTTTGCTACGAAAATGCCATTAGGCTCAATCCAAAGTCATATCTTTCATATCGAGGTCTTGGCAACTATTATCTAAAGAAAAGGGATTATTCAGTTGCAGAAGCATATTATAGTAAAGCAATAGACATCAATTCCTTCCGATTTGCCCCTATATACAAGAATCGGGCCATAGCGAGGATGCAAATTAGGAATAATGCAGGCGCTAAAGAGGACCTAATCAAGTATCTTGAACAGATGCCGACTGCTGAAGACAGAAAGAATATTGAAGAAGTATTGGCTGATCTTTGATCATATATCCTTCATAACTTAATTTCCTTGTTTTGAATACTCATCTGCATATTGATAAATAGGCTTTTACTTTCAGGCTCTAGTCACCCGTAGAATTACTATGAGTCAGGTCCCCTTCCCATTTGCTCTGACCAAACTTTCTGCAATCGTAACCTTGCTACGCCACCATAACCGCACTATTGACCTCGTCCCTGTCCTTTAGTTCATAAAATATAGAACCATTAACTCATCAGCTAAGAGTATATTTGCTAAGATGAGGCTACACTTAAAATATTTTACAAGCAATTCAGCTAGCAGTTGATTGCGACCTCCTAGAATTTGTTTTTGACAGAACATTTCTATCTATTGGATAGGTCAGTCTTAAAGGTTGGAATAGAATTTGTTTTCGAAGTCGAACAAAGAATGTCACTTTAAGCAAAATGTTTGAAGATTTTGGTATCTGTTATTATCTTCTCTGTTGCATTCATGAGCTTCTCTATATCACTTTCTTCGTGGACAAAGGACAAAGCTGCCATCTTTGTGGGCAGAAAAAATATCCCGTAGTTAGCCATAAGGGCAAGATGGTATCTTTTCAAGAGAGACCTATCGGACTTCGCAGCATCGCTTGCATCCAGAACAGCCGGCTTGCCGAAGTGTGTCAAAAACATGGACCCTACGCCTGTTACGTGGCATGGAATTCCCGATTCCGCAAATAGTTTGGCTAACCCTTTCCTTGCCATACCTCCAAGCCTGTCAATTTTACTATAAACCTGCAGTTTGTTTTTTTTCAAAAAGTTCAGCGTCATAAGACCTGCTGTCATAGTCATGGGATTGGCTGAAAATGTCCCACCGCCTATGGCACAGCGTGTCTCCTTATCCACTCTTTCTACCGGGTCTGCGATAGACATTATCTCTTTGTCACCACATAAAACCCCAATCGGCATTCCGCCACCGGCTATCTTGCCAAGAGTAAACAGATCAGGTTCTAGCTTGTATACACTCATAGCACCATGGAGGGAAAGCCGAAAGCCTGTTACAATTTCATCTAGTATAAAAAGACTGCCATTCTTTTTGGCAAATTCCTCCAAGCCCTGCAGATAACCATCGACAGGTGGAATGCAGCCTGCGCCACCGAGCACCGGCTCGATAATGACGCATGCTAGGTCATCCTTGACCGTCTCAAGCACTTTGAGAGATGCGTCAAGGTTGTTAAACGGTATCGATTCGACAAATTGTCCCTCATCCTGAACAAGGCCTAGACCTTCGTCTTGCTCAAATGGATGGTTGACTGTCTGCATAAGTGTGGTGTTGAAGCCGTGCCAACCGCCTATTGCCTTGGCAACAATCCGCCTACCAGTTCTCGCGCGAGCAAGCCTGATTGCGTACATCGTAGCTTCTGAGCCAGTGCTGCTAAAGCGCATCGCCTCCGCCTTAGGCATCAGCTTTTGAATAGTTTCTGCGAGCTCGACACTTACTCTGTTTACTGTCCCATACAATATGCCATTTTTGGCCTGCTCAGCCACAGCATTGACAATCACCTTAGGAGAGTGGCCCAGAATTAGCGCCCAATGTCCCATCCAGTAATCTGTATATTTATTGCCGTCAACATCAAGCAGCTGTCGGCCCTTTGCCCCAGTTACGAAAAAGGGATAAGGTTCAAAATAACGAATATTGTGATTCACGCCCCCCGGAAAAACCTTAATAGCGTGAGAATACAGGCGGCTGGACTTTTTTGTTTTCCGTTTGTAATTCTTCAAAAAGTCATGCTGCATGGATATGCACCTGCGTGTGAACTAGTCGCTCTATAATCTTTTCCTTTTCAGTCATTGTTAGTCATCGGCACTCTGAGAACATTTTTGAGTCAATATGCGATCCTTGATGAAGATCGTGCTCTACCTCAACTACATGAATTTACAAGTGTGACTGAGTTTAGAAGTAAGCTTGATAAATTCTTGGTTAAGATAGACAAAGTGCACACATGTATGTTACAGGATGAAATATGAAAGGTTCATAATAAAAGACTCCTGACAAAAGCTGTAATATAACAATTGATTATCAAAAGAAAAAATCCACAATGTCTGTCTGCGCGTGAGAAACGTTATTCTGTAGATCAATGCGAAAATATTTTTCGTCTTTTTTGATGATATTTCCACTCGTGTTCTCCCCACAGCTTTACGCAATACGACAATTCCCTGCATTCGATGGCAGCTCCAAGCAATCAGTCAAAATAATGCGTGTAAAGGACAATGTATTTTATAGCAAATTGAAATAATAGATTAAGTTGGGTTGACATTATGATAGAAGAAAAACTTACTTCACTTGGCATTAGCCTTCCAATTCCACCTGAGCCGGCAGGGTCATATGTGCCTGTAATTCTTTCGAGCAACCTTGCTTTCGTGGCAGGGCAGATCCCAACGGAGGGCAAACAAGTCAAGTTCAGGGGCAGGGTAGCTTCTATAACAATAGGCCAGGAGGCAGCGCGCTTGTGTACTATAAACGCGCTCGCGCAATTGAAGATGGCTCTTGGCAGCCTCGATAAGATCAAGCGAGTCATTAAAGTGACAGGATTCGTTAACTCCGATCCTTCATTTATTGACCATGCCAAAGTACTGAATGGCTCTTCAGATTTGCTAGTAGCTATCTTTGGAGAAAGAGGCAAACACGCAAGGGCAGCAGTTGGAGTAAGTAGCCTGCCTCTTGATAGTGCTGTAGAGATAGAGTTTATAGTGGAGGTTTAGAAATGTATGCGATAGCACAGGTCTTATCCTGTTAGCCTATAATGGACCAATGTGGTATAGTCAGAGAAGAAGTTGCGATCGCAAAATCCATCCTGTATGAATTATAATTAATTAATACCGTCAGATATCTTACTATTTAGAATTTCTATAAATTTTTGAAGATTGGCCTTTGGAATCACTGCCCCGCATGCTCTGTCGTGGCCGCCCCCACTGCCTCCCAGCTCTGACGCAATACCATTTGTTAGTCTGCCAAGGTGCACCTTGCAGTTGGCTGACCCGCGTATTGAGACTACATATGACTTGATGTCGTCTTTTAGTTTGTATACCATGGCCGCAGACTTGCCAGAAGAGCCAAGCACAAAATTGACTACCATGCTTGAGGACAGCTCGACGGTACTTGGAGCATAGGCGATATTGTCTAACTTTACAATTGATTCTTGTATTGACTCAACTGCATTTGCCACTTTTTTAGCATATTTTTCTGCCATGTCAAAACCACCTTTGATGTCATGCGGATATTTCATCTTGGCAAGTGTCTCCACCATCTTTATAAGAAATGGATCATCATGCTGGTTCGAAGATATCATATATGAGAGTGCAGTTGACTCCAGCATCAAGAACTGGCGATCAAATCTTGAAACTATGGCTGATGCAAGAGGTTTGTTCTCCATATAATCCGTAAGTGCGCCCATTGCAGCAAAAAATGCCGCATGGTCTGGGAGTTTTTTCATATACCTTGTGTAAACCTGTATACTTGTGCACTCTTCAATTGTGCGGATGACTGTGACATCTGCTTTCTTCAGAGCTTGCAGCGTCTCTTTGTTAATATCATGATGATCAATATAGATGACCTCTGCGCCTCTAGAAACTATTCTCTGAAGCAATTCTGTGAATTTCTGCTCATTCTTTTTTGACAAGCCCAGATCGCATATGAACAATTGCTCGATCTTGTCAAGCATTGTCGCTACCTTTTCCAACCTCGGAATTAAGTTGGCATAGTCGACTAGTATGACTTTTGATAAATCAAAGGCTGCTTTGATAAGCGCAGCAGAGCAGATTCCATCTACGTCTTCTTTGTGTGATATGCAAAAACTAGGCAATTACATCCAGAATGAAGCATTCCTACCCCCTGATTTAATGGTTCGTTAATTAGATTTGAGTAAAAAATGATTTTGATTAAAATTATAAAAAAGAAAATACCGCCGTGAATAGGACCACAGGATTATGCTTATTGTGACACTTCTTTGTATACGAAATGTTCTTTACGTGTTTCCGGAGGCTGCAAGAAGAGATGGTGTGTCTGTCGCCACTGCTACGTCTGTGGCTAACCACCAACGATTAGTGGCACAGAGTAGTTTGATTTAGTGCATCGGGCTATTGGGAATGGCAGGCTGAACACCTCGCCGAAGCTTGGTGCGTACACCTCCATCCCATCAACGCCATCTTCTATGGCCGCCCTTTTCCTTGCGGACGGCTGTCTTTTCTCGGGAAAGGCTTCGTCCTTAGATGCTTTCAGGACTTATCCTAAGCAGCTTAGCTGCTCAGCATGCCCTGTCGGACAGCTGATAAACCAGAGGCTGCGCTGCCCTGTTCCTCTCGTACTAAGGGCAACTTCCCCTCAGACAACCGCGCCCCTGTCAGGCAGAGACCGACCTGTCTCACGACGGTCTAAACCCAGCTCACGTTCC
>DATFBV010000074.1:0-6299 GCA_035253605.1 Nitrososphaera sp. | reverse complement strand
GAGATGGCTACCTATGTCGTATGATCTGATTCAGGGGATGAATAGCATATGAGATCATTGATTGTCGAACGCATGACGGTCAACTATTCATGTTGAACTTGTATTTTTATTCCGTCTATATCATAGGTAAAACCCGATTTTCCCGACAAAGTAGTCATGTCCATATTGTATTTTGACAACTGCTTTACCAGTCTTTCAAATTCCTCTTTGCTTGGCAGCACTATGCTAAAATGGTTCAATCCAATACTTTCAGGTGAAGCCGGCAAAATATCAGTTCCAAGCCATGTATTCGTCGCGATATGGTGATGATACTTGTCTGCTGCAAAGAAAGCGGCACTGGGAATAGTCGCTGTCAAGTTCAATCCAAGAATGTCCCGGTAGAAACTTATAGCCTTGGATACATTTCGAACGTGTAAGTGAACATGACCAATTGTTGTCTTGGGCGGCATATCCTTCCATCCTTTGTCAGTTGCTTCTCTTACTAAGTCATCAGTATTCAGAGGCAGGGTTGCCATTTCTATTTGATCGCCATCCCAGTTCCATTCTGATGCTGGTCTGTCTCTGTAAATCTCGATTCCATTAAAGTCAAGGTCGCGTATATAGATCGACTCCGATACAAGATGGTCGGCAAAGCCGTCGAAATGCACTCGATCCCGATTGTCACCAAGATTTAGAAGCATGTCTGCAAGGTATTTTCTTTCGGGCAGCAATATGGCAAAGTGATATAATCCGGCTCTCTTGCCCGAAGCCGATAGGTCAAGCATATCGCGGTTTGGATTCGCCTTTAGTTGCAGTAGTTCAACTAGATATGATGGAGAAGAATGTCCGGCTATGGAAAGCAATGCTTTCTCGCCGGAGACTTTTGCAAATACTTTGAAGCCCAAAATCTTCTGATAAAAGTCAAGCGAGCGCTCAAGATTTGACACGTTCAGACTAACATGTCCTATTCTCATAGATGATGCAGTCCTGAAAGGTTCTGAAGTTGAACGCTGGTTTATTTTGCTCATAATATGAGGATTATTGGCACACTTGCCTATTAAGGTCGGTAGTAATTCCACACCAAGTCAGTTAGCCCGACCTTACTGAAATCCACTTATAGTTTGCATACGAGCCGCCCACATGAGTAGTAATACGTTAGAAGAGAATAACATGCATCTTATGAAAACACTTGACGATGCTTGGAACTCGCAGGACTGGGATACGTTCAGCAAACGCCATGCTGACAATGTAGTAGTGCGCTGGCCTGCTCAGCCGCCAACAAACGGCATTGATGCCCACAGAAAGGAGGGAGAATACTTCTTTAGCGCTTTTCCAGACAATCATGTCGGGAACAACCCCTACAAAGTACTCTTTGCTCAAGGAGAATGGACTTGTTCTATTGCAGAGTTCACAGGTACGCATAAGGGGCCAATGATGGGCCCGGGTGGAAAAACGATCGCCCCTACTAACAGAAAATTCAAAGTGGACTTTTGCACAGTAGCACACTGGAACAATGATGGCAGGATAGTTGAGGAGAATCTCTTCTATGATGTGGTTGGCATGATGACTCAACTTGGTATAATGTGAACCACATAATCTAGAAGGCTTGCTTACTTTTGATCTTCAATAGAAATTTTCGACTGTCATCTTTAGGCTCCTAGGTAGTAGCGGTTTGTGCAACATGTCGCTAAATCCCAGAGATGAGTAAAATCTGGTCATTGTAGCTGTCTGTCTCATAAGCGGTGTTATTAGCAGGAGTTTGACCTCAGGGCTGATCCTGCGCACCTTTGATGCAAACTCAATACCGTTCAGGTATGGCATCCGCAGCTCGGTTATGACGAGTGAACCTTTCTCATGGTTGCGGTGAAAAAGTCCAGAGCCTGAGCGGGTCTGTGAATTCATAGACTTGATAACCATCTCCCTGCAAGACTTTGCAAAATACATTGACTATGTCCTGGTTTTAGTAACTACAAACAATTTCCCATGATATTTGATTTACGTTAAGCTTTCCCTAGGGTCCAACAGGTTAAACGTCTGTATGAAAGCATCAATCCTGTCTCTTGGAACATGCCCATTATTCTGCTGAGCCCAACGGGACGAATCTGCAAATCGCTCAAAGTCCATCACGACACCATAATAGTCTCTTACTCTTTGAAGGGTCGTATTGTAGTGCTCCCTGTTGCTAGATGCAGTGGCGTCAGAAATCAAGATTACGTCATATCCTTGGTTAAACGCATCTCGGAGAGATGTTTCTACGCATATAGAAGTATCAACTCCAGCGAATATGATTGTGTTTATGCGGAGCGCCTCAAACCATACGTTGATTTCTGTGTCTTGGAAAGCTGAATCTCTCCTCTTTATGATAACATGATCCGTATCTGTGGGTTTGAGTTCATCGATTATTTGCGCATCCCATGTCCCGCGCACACAAATGGGCACCTTTTTTATCCTTTCTTCCCGGGACTTTGGCAGTATTCTGTGAACTCTAGTCAACAGATCTATTCCACTAGGCTCACGGGTAGCCTCTGTATAAAAGATGGGAATTCCCACTTCTCTACACAGGTTAATAAGTTGCCGCATCTTTGGTATGGCGGCTCTGTAGCTTGATCCGTCCATGCCCAATTTATCATAGGAGCCACCCTTACTGACAAAGCCATTTTGAACATCGACAACTAGCAGAGCTGGCCTGAGGGTATGATCCTCAGTTTGTATCGTAAACATATTGTATGTATACGACAAACCTTCCTTTATCAAGATGATGATGCAGATGTCACAGCATACCTTCTGCCAGAGAATCCTGTAAGACTAGCCTTACTCGGTGACCAAAAATGCTATCCAGAAACAACCAAGATCGTAATCTAAGGAGCACGATCAATATCTTGTAGTCTATAGATCCTAAATATCTCTTCTCTCACCTAATACATACTCTAACGCATAGATTTTTCCATCTATTTCAGCTGTGTTATCATCACGACCAAAACCATGATCTATCTTATTATGTTTTTCAATTGCCAAGCTTAGCAATTCGGCTTTCTTTGCCTTTATTTCCTCTTCACTTCTCATCACATAATCTTGGGAACATAGGGGTATATTTTTTTCCATATAATCAGCTTGTCGGCATGCATGTGCTTACGGACTCCCTGCGAACCTAGCTATGGCTTGGTATTACTTGGCTGGCCCTTCGTGCACCATGGCCTGTCCATTTATACGTGTTTCAAGGTACTCATACGAAGCACTTCTAAAACCCTGAAGGTCAATTCGAAATGATCTCCACAGCTGTTCAAAATCGCCTTAATCCATCTGCACCCGTTTCTCTCTCTTCTTCAAGAGCTCTGTTCAATTTCAGCAAGTGCTTTCGAATAGGCTTTGACGAGCTCTGACGTAATTGCTTTTTTTGATTCTTTTCTTTATGTCATATTCATCAAGGCTTCCCGTGAATCTCTTATTAGTTGTAAGGAACATCGTACGAGATGATGTCACGTATCATACTTGTGCCCCATGATGGATATGAGATGTCAGATAAGGCTCTAAAATACGCCACAGAAATTACAAAGGGTTTGAACATGAATATAAAGCTCATCAGAGTAGTAGAAGAAACACTAGACGTTTCAACTATGAGTCACTGGAATAATATTGAACGGGCGCGAGTCAAAAGGGAAGTAGAGAAGCTCAGGGCTCAGATTCGACAGGAGGAATACAAGAAACTTAAGAAATTGGTTTCATTGTCTAACTCGGGTGGTGTTGAAGCATCCTCATTAGTATTAGAGGGTGATGCTGCTGAAAAAATAACCTCAGTAATTAATAAGGAAAGACCATATCTCGTAGTAGTTGGTAGCAGGAGATTGCCGTCTAGAGGCTTGTCAAAATTAAAGACTTTAGGCAGTGTTGCTAGGAAAATAACTGAAGAATCCAAATGTCCTGTCCTTGTAGTAAGATGATGTGCATTTGTTTGCCGGTCAACCACAACATTTGCATCTCTCGCTCGCTATTGTTGTTCCTGAAACAATATTATTGATGATGATATCTATTGGTACTCTATCAGCACTTTGGGACATTGCGAATTCTGTATCTACCTTTCTTTCGATACTGTGGTATAAGAACCCGTGGTGGACAAATATTCTAGGACACGGGGTTTGATAAAGGCGAATTGCTTATTCGTGTAAAACCAACAAAGATTATTGCGCGTAAGGATATTGCTGAATGAGTAGGATAGCAAAGTTATCGATTATAGCTTGTCATTAATTGAACATCTCTTCTCCTTTGGCAAGTCTGGACTCGAGATCTTGTTCTCTATGTTATGGTCAACAAGGAAAGCCGCTCGTTCTATCATATACGAATTGATTAATTTCTCATCTATCGTGCAAATTCAACTTTTTATTTGTAGAGAGAGTCATTCAGTATCAGTCGCTTCTTTACCGCCCTTTTGTCTTGTTCCTGCACTTACATTTACCAAAATATCTCCAGTGCTATCGTCGACATTTACTGGATACGAAGTCTGATTCTTTGCCCAAACAGTCCTATCTGATACTTTGCCGTTGCGAACATCAAACACAGCATAGTGCCATGGACAGGTTAAGTTGAAACCCTCAAGTGTGCCCTCTTCAAGAGGTGCACCTTGATGAGAACAAATAGCATCCATAGCAAAGACTTGTCCATTTATCATTGCCAGAACAATATTGTTTCCTCCTAACTCTACTCCTAGTAGACCACCCTCTTTGATATCCTTCTTGTTGGCTATCTTTTGAAATCCTGGTTCTCCTTTGGACATTTTTCCAGTATAGAAGTAGGCCATCTTACTATTTACAGATTAACTAAAGGAAAAGCAACCAAGACCATCAATAACAATGGCTTCTTTTTAATGTAGTGTAGGCTAGATCATATGTATCAGACATGGAAGACAAAGTAGCAAAAGAAGAAGAACGGATTCCGATTGATGAGACGACAACCGTTTCCAGGCTTGTGGTGAGATGCCTCGAAAATGAAGGCGTCAAATATGTCTTTGGGATTCCTGGTGAAGAAAACATCCATTTTATAGATGCATTAACTGGGTCATCGATTCGTTTCATCTTGGTTCATCACGAACAGTCTGCATCATTTATGGCGGATATGTACGGCCGGATTACTGGCAAAGCTGGAGTATGTAGTGCAACACTGGGACCTGGAGCCATTAACTTGCTATTGGGAACCGCGGATGCATATACTGACAGCGTTCCCCTGGTTGCTATAAGCGCGCAAGTAGGCCTTAACCGCCAGTATAAGGAAACACATCAATTTGTAGATCTCGTCAGCATGTTCAAACCTGTAACCAAGTGGGCAGCAGAAATAAAGATTCCCAGCGCTGTGCCGGAAATGGTAAGAAAGGCGTTCAAGGTTGCCCAGACAGAACGTCCTGGGTCTTGCTACCTTAGTATCCCACAGGATCTTGAAGGAGTGTCAATGTCACCAAGTCTTCAGCCATTGCTTCGCTCGCAGGTGTATGATAGTGCTCCCTCTCCATCACAGGTCTCTCGAGCGGCAAAGGTATTGGAAGCAGCAAAGTCTCCTATCGTGCTTGCAGGTCATGGCGCTGCACGAGATAACGCTCAGGATGCACTAATTCGGTTCTCGGAACACCTTCACATTCCTGTGGCAACCACTTTCATGGGAAAGGGAACATTTCCAGACAAACATCCAAATGCGTTAGGGACTGTAGGCTTTATGCGCCGTGATTACGTCAATTTTGGATTCGACTCAGCGGATGTGCTTATCTGCGTCGGCTACGACTTGCAGGAATTTGATCCAATGCGGATAAACCCAAAGGGAGACAAGAAGATCATCCATATTTCTCGATATCCTGCTGAAGTTGACACACACTATCCTGTTGCAGTTGGCATTGAGAGCGACCTTTCGATGGCACTTGACAATCTTGCAAAAGCTGTGAGACCTAAAGAAGGGTGGAAAGCGGAAAACTGTAAGATTGTAGATCTGCTTAGAGGAGAGCTTGAAGAGGGTGCCAGTGATTGTTCATTCCCTGTTAAACCTCAACGAATAGTCTCAGACACTCGTATGGCACTTGGAGAATCAGATATTGTGCTGGTTGATACAGGTGCAGTAAAGATGTGGATGGCCCGGCTCTATCCAACATACAAGCCTAATACCTGTCTAATTTCAAACGGGCTATCAACTATGGCGTTCGCTTTACCTGGAGCGATAGCAGTCAAGCTCGCCTGCCCGGACCGCAAGGTGCTTGCTGTAGCTGGAGATGGAGGATTCTTGATGCTTGGCTCGGAGCTGGCAACAGCCGTACGAGAGCATGTGTCCCTTGTAGTCCTTATCTGGGA
>DATFBV010000073.1:0-26046 GCA_035253605.1 Nitrososphaera sp. | reverse complement strand
AATAACAACAGAAAATCTGCCATACTGCAAGCAAATGATGGAACTAGGAGAGATGAGACATTTAGAAGGAGTTCAGGGTAACTTTGGTGTAAGCGAAACAGAATATTTAGCTTCTGCCACTTTGGATAAAGAAAAATTAGTACCTCTGCTCATTTACAGCAATGTAAAACAGATTGTAAAACAGCAACAATACGTATTTCAAACATTGTGGAATAAGGCAATTCCTGCAGAACAGAGGATAGAAGAGATAGAGCTTGGAAAAGAACATGAATTTCTAGAAGTTTGTCCTGATGGCATCAAGGCTGCACAAGTATATTCACAGTTTGCGGGATTAGTCCAAAAGGAGGCGCTTTTGATACTGCCAAGCAGCAAAGCATTGCAGCACGAATATGACATTGGCATTTTGCATAAACTAGTTGATGCTGCTGCAAAGAGAAAGGCTGTAGTCAGGATTCTTTGCCCACTTGACGACAAAAATGCGAAGATAGCAGAGTGGCTCTCAGATAGTGGCGGTCCTACAATTCAACTGCTAAACGGAGAGGGATCTGATTCAACTGTATTTGTAGTAGATGGAAGACTGTTATTTAGAGCAGAGCTAAGAAGCGATCAAGCAGAGAAATTTTCTGATGCTACAGGTTATGCTGTTTACTCTAACAGTAAGCCTACTGTAAACTCATTCAAATCATTTTTTGAAATGCTGTGGAACTCACGAGTCCTTGCAGAGAAGCTAAAGGAAGCGGATATCCTCCAGCGCGAGTTTATACATATCGCAGCGCATGAACTTAGAACACCAATCCAACCTATCTTAGGAATGGCGGAAGTGATAGAGTCTACTTTACAACAAAAGAAGGATGCTTCTTCTATCAAGCCAGAAGAAATTGAAATGATTGCCCGCAATGCAAGGAGGCTTCAAAAACTATCGGAAGATATTTTAGATATCGCTAGGATAGAAAGCAACTCCCTTACACTTCATAAATCTCTATTCAATCTAAAGGATGTGC
This sequence comes from Nitrososphaera sp., assembly GCA_035253605.1. GTDB lineage: Archaea > Thermoproteota > Nitrososphaeria > Nitrososphaerales > Nitrososphaeraceae > Nitrososphaera. The sequence goes on along the minus strand of DATFBV010000073.1, from coordinate 25,045 downwards.
TGACACTACTAATCGAAGACTGCAAGAAGCAAATCCAAATGGATGGCAGAGAAGTAAAAATTCTCTACCCACAGCCTGATGACATCGAACTCTATGCTGATAAAGAGCGTATGATGCAAGTCCTGGGTAACCTGCTAAGTAATGCACTCAAGTTTACAAAGCAGGGTGAAATTACAGTATGGACAGAACAGAGCAGTAATGATAAAGACCAGCTGCTGACATTAAAAGTGACTGATACAGGTCTAGGAATAGATCCTGCTTTGCTTATGCGATTATTCACAAAGTTTGCCACAAAGTCAGAGCATGGAACTGGGCTTGGATTGTATATATCAAAAAGCATAGTTGAAGCTCACGATGGTAAGATATGGGCTGAAAACAACAGTGATGGAAAAGGTGCAACCTTTATGTTTACATTGCCAATCCAAAAGCCACATCAAGAGTACCAGCTCAGTTCAAAATAGAGGAAAGTTATTTGCTCTCTGTGATTAGCTACGGCTAAGGAAAAGCATTCTTTGCCTAAAAACTGCGGACCGTTATGCATGGAGCGGGTGAGGTTTGGACAAGCCTCATTGCATCCAAAGCTTACTAGACACGAACAGAATGTGCTGGCTGAGCTCATGGGTTCAACTCCCACCGGTCCACTCTTTCCTATTATAGAAATATAGTATTAATTTGAGTTCGATTTTGGGTTATTGTCGGACAAAGCCATATACTACAGTAGTAGCTGCCACGATTAGCCCTAATAATGATTAGGTTCAAAATGTAATTTATCAATTCGTTTGGGGCTATCATCGTAAGCAGGATGTTGCGATGATTTCTCTCAGTGATGGGTAGGACAATACCACACATCATTTGTATTGAGCTTGCAATATCGGTAATATATCTATCTGGTGGGTAACCCGAGAAAGATAGAGAGGTAGGTATATCTTGCTCCGATTAAGGGTCAATAGTTCAAGCAGAATAAATCACTCAGTTATTACAGGAAGAAATAATCAGACTTCTTGTGTGTCGATACGCTCCCACATTTAGGACACTGTTCTCTCTTCTTCTGGATCACAGCAGTTTTGAAATCAGATGTGTCCATTTGGATAACTGATGGATGCTCATGACTGCAATCTCGACATTTTACCATCATGGTTGTGGTTGACAAGTCTACTATCATTTTCTCCGTCATTTGCCCCTACCTGCCAACAAATCCTTTCAAGACGATTGGGTGACGGTATTGTTAATTGTATCTACTTTCTCATTAATGACAAGGTCAGTGACAGTTTTTGTTTCAGTTCTTGGCTTTTTGCTTATTACTACCTCTTCCTTAACATAGGGTCCTTTCTTTATCCTGATTTCCTCGTGGATTAATGGAATCCGTATCTGGGTTCTTGTGTTTTTTGGAGGGGGCTTTTCTGATACTGTTGTATTGTTGTCTTCTTCTGCTGCTAATGTTGGAGGTCTCTTTTCCAGGACTAATTCTTCATGCATAACTGAAACTCCTATGATCTTTGTTTCGGTAACAGGTTCTTTTATTATTGTGGCCTCATCAGTTATGACCTTCTTTGATACATGAAGTTTTTCTTCAATAATTGGTACAATTATTTCTTGTTCTTCTCCCATTTTCCTTTCTGCCTCTACGTTCCTTAACTGTGCGGCATAGCTGTGAATATCCTGAATTTCATATTCTCCCAGTTCGGCTCTGGGTATTGAAAGCATTAAGTCGGGACCATCAAAGCCCTGCACGAGGTTCTCAGGTATTCTATAATTATGATTGCTTTGTACAGCCTCAGATGAAATTATTATTATTATTGCTGCTGCTTCTTTTTCACTTTCAAGAGCGGTGACCACTTTGCCTACATCCTGATGGTCCACAGTCTTGACATTTTTGCCAATGATCCTACCCAAATCGAGGGTGGAGGATGCTGGGAGTGGTTCTTGTTGATCGGCAGATGATGTCAATTTTTGATTTTCTCTCTCCAATTCAGCTATTTTTGCGTGCTACTAGACGTATGGTGTCGAGTAGCAGCAGCCTCCTCTGACATCTTGATTCTTTCCTTTATCGCAGTATCGCTTACAGTTCTAGTTTCAGTGACTGGCTTTTTCTTAACTACTACCTCTTCCTTAACAAGTGGCTTCTTGATTAGTTCAACCTCTTCTCTATTCAACAGTACTTTAATTTCTATCTTAGACTTTACAGGATCTTGCGCAGAGGACAATGAGTTCTTAGGCGATCTTTTCTCTACAACAAGTTCTTCGAGGATAATTGGCACTTCTATTGTCTTTTTCTGAGTAACAGGTTCCTTTGTAATAGTATATTGAGTGGTTGAAGTTTTCTTTGATACATTCAGCTGTTCTTCTATGATTGGAACAGTGGTGGTTTCTTCTTCTTGCTGATGATGAGAATGCTCCTTGGTAATAATATTACTAGGTTTTGCTTCATAAACTCCTGCATCGTTAACTCTGTAGGAAGAAGAGACATTGTATGCAGTTTCGTTGAGTAATACTTCGGCTCCGTTAAAGCCTGATACCGAAGACTTAGGTATCTTGTATTGTTCGCCTCCACTTTGCGATGAAATGGTTATCGTATCTTCGTCACTAGGCACTGCAATAATTTTGCCCATTCCTTGATTGTCTAGTGTCCTGACATTCTTGTGGATTATTCTATCCCAATTTACAACTGCGTCTCTAGGTAGAGAGGTGGCTGCATCTTTAGAATTGACTGGATTTTCACTCATAGCAGAAGTTGGTCATCCTAGGATTATCTGTCACACACAGCTCTCATTATTCTTCTTGTTTGCTACCTGTAACATCAAGCTCTTCCCTTGTCACAGTATCGCTTACAGTTCTAGTTTCAGTGACTGGTTTTTTCTTAACCACGACTTCTTCTTTGACATAAGGCTCTTTTGTTACCTGTACATCCTCTTTGGTTAGCTGAACCTTGGTGTCAGTTTTGGATTGAACTGGTCTTTCAGTAGTTGCTCTTGATGATTCACTTGCAGGTCTTCTTTCCACTGTAAGCTCTTCATGGGTAACAGGTACTTCCACGGTCTTAGTTTCAGTGACTGGTTCTTTTGTTATTGTTGCTTCTGATGTAGACGTCTGCTTTGATACATTTAGCCGTTCTTCTATCAATGGTATTCTTGTTTCAACATCTGATGGAACTTCTTCTGATGTTTTATATCGAGCATACTCATTGTAATCTGGTGCATAATCGCGCTTCCATCCTACCAAGTCACTTTCAGAAGCATTAAACCACAGTGTGTCGCCATCAAAGCCTTGTACAAGATATTTTGGTATGTAGTATTTTTGCTTGCTTAGGGTACCTTTCTGTGTTAGCACATAATTCTGTCCTAACTCTTGTACTTCTCCAAAATCAGAGTCATCTACAGCACCTCTTGCTTCTTTCTTGATGACATTTTCCCAAGAAGTTGATTCACTTGTATTTGACATACAAGCGGCATGTAAAATATGATATTTAACAGCCGGTGTTTTTTCTTGCCCTCAATACTCTTAGAAGCAGAATCTGGTCAGCTTACCTAGATCTTGATTGTGAGACTCCTTCATACTTGTAAAGCCCTCTTCATTAGAGTAAAAAGCCTAAAAATCAAGGCTGTAATGCTAGAGACAGTATAACAAAAGGTTATAACTTCAGTTCAATGTTGATCAGGAACTTTGTCTCACTTTTTGTATTGTTAGGCTGACAAATCCTCAATTTTGCCATTAGGATGTTTTATCTTGACTCTTTCTTTTGTAAGGTTTACTCTGATTTTCTTGTTTTCAACTATTCTTCTTTTCCTAATCACAAGCTCATTTAACTTAGCCATTTTCTTAGTTATTATTATCTTTTCCCCGAAGATGGGAATTATTTTTTCCATATCGCCTTCCCCTATAGGCACAAACTTGCCTGCGGGCTTCATCTCTTTAAGTTGTTTTGTATTCTTTCCAGATAATGCTTTTTTGAGATCTGAAAGAATTCCTCCTGCTCCGCTGCTCATAGGTTTGCCATTAACATAAATCTCTTCATACGTCACAGGAACTCTGACTAGCTCAGTCTTTGTAACCCATCTTTTCTCTATGACTGTATTACTTAGAACTGACTGTTTTGATATAGCAGGTTTCTCTTCAATAACTGGAATTGTATGCAGCGTCGTAGGAGTAAATGACATTGAAGAAGGCGGTGGCGACAGGGATTCTGGGGGAGTAGTATTCTGAGAAGAGCTTTTAATGTCGTTGTGATTCTGAGCTGTCATAACTTTCTCTATATATAGAATTGCAGAGTATGCATTATAAGAATATCATCTACGTATAGCAATAGGTCCAAATGAAAAAAAGGCTGCTTAAGTATTATTGCAAATTATGCCAGTTAGCGGAGCGCTTCAATTAAAGCAGGTTTATTCTTTTGGCACAGCGAGCATGGTAGTAGCGCGGTGGTTTACCATGTTTTTTTACTATTGGAGATAGGCTCCCGATTTGCTGGTTACATAGATGACAGAGACCTTTTTGCTTGATCGTCAAATACAGGACAATACGCTTGTATCCTTCCATTTGATAGGTATACAATTCTCCAACCATAACTTGTAGCACTGTGGTAATAGCAAGAATTGATATAAAGAGCTTCAGGAATCAATTGTTACTTTCATTCATGTATATACGCTACATGATCTTTGACTGATGAATATTCAATGAGACAAGTAACATATATCTATCTGATGGGTAACCGAGAAAGATAGGTATATCCTGCTCCATAAAGGAGCGATAGTTCAAGCTTTAAGCGGATTCAATGTGTCGGTTGATATTTAACAGTCTCGTTGAAGATGCTTGATTTACTACGTCATCATATGTTGGTGCATGGAAAATAAGAACGCAAACGGTGATGCCGTTAGGTCATCCAAAAGCAAACATGCTAACGGTCAACCTACTTCTGTAGGAGTGAAGGATTAGGATGGGAAGCGCTGGAAATTCCTTGATCAGAGGGATAGACATACAGGAAATAATTGACGCACTTGATAGCTTTCATGCACAGTCATGGGTAGTAGTGCATTTCTCCCTTGGATTGAAGAATAGACTCGAAGGGCAGGCAGCAGCATTCTTGCTCCCAAAGGAACTAGAAGACAAAGCTCAAGAGAGTACGAACCATGCCAAAAAACTTGCTGAACGTATTGCAGAACTTGGAGGAACAGAAACAGCCGACCCTACAGAGTTTGTCATGTTGTCTTCATTGAAGCGCTTTTCTATGCCAAGCAGTACCTCAGATGTCAAAGTAATTTTGTCTTACATTCTTGAGCAAGAACAGACAATCATTAGAAAGTATGGGGACTTTATGATTAAGATTAGAGACAAAGATGATCTTACCTATCATCTGCTTCGTGAAATCCTAGAAGATGAGATAAGACGTGAAAGCGAAATAGAAGCAGCAGCAGCCGTCATCAATTCGAATAGGGACCGTGAATCAAACGGAATGCAAAAGACTGAGGAGCAGTTGAATCTGCAGTACCAACAGTCAAAAACTTGAGGAGTAAAATAACAATGACATCGAATGTGACACTTGAGCGATACAAAAAGGCGTATCGACATATGATCATCAGAAGAGAGAAGAAAGCCTTCAACATACACGCTATAGCATATGCGATCGGCAATTCTATTCTAATTGCAATCAATTTGCTATTCGTTCCGCAATTCTTATGGTTCATGTTTCCATTGGTCGGATGGGGCTCTGGTCTGGCAATACATTATTATTTTGGAGTTCGTACAGCCCCACGTCGCACTGTGAAATATGAGATGATGGCAGAAGACAGGGCAAGAGAAGGTCTAGGCACTTCGCTTGCCTGACATAATTTTTTTAGAGAATCTTGACATAGTTGTTGATCCAAATGCAAAACAATCCTGACTCTGATTCGCAACCTCAAGAAAAGTTTATTCATGCTGCTACTTTCCTGCCGCTGAAGGGTTGGCGCTACATGATTCCATTTCAATTGATGACATCAAAAGTGATAAAGCAGGCAAAACAAAGCCATGGGATGGTTGATTATGCAGTAAAGGCTAATTTTCCAAAGAAGCGCTTCTGGACACTTTCAATTTGGAAAGATCGAGGTTCAATGAGACAGTTTGTGATGGCAGAACCTCATATTACGGCGATGAAAAAATTTGAAGAGTGGGCGGGGGATGGATCTGCATTTGCAGATTGGACTAGCTCCAGCAGTTCAATTGACTGGGAAGAAGCAATGAGAAGGCTTCAGAACCCAACTTTTTATTACAATAAAAGAAAAATGTAAAGCAATTGAAAACGACATGACGTGTCCGAATCTTGAACATATAAAGTTCTACTAATTGTTAAAAGTGGACCAGTTGGGATTTGAATCCTTAACCTCAGCAATGCCAAGTTTCCAAGGCGGATCTTTACCTTTTATTCATAGAGCATCAGCATTAATATAGAAGTAGATTTTGAAATTGACAGGATCATGTCTCTTAATATGTTAAACTAATAGCATATTTGAATTAGACCAAAAAGATAATCTTTCACAATTATTCAGATTCGTTATTTCTGCTAAAATAGAAAAAGTATGTCTTTTGATCTAAGTTTCAAAAATAGTGGAAGTGATCGGTTCAGTTATTAAGATAAGTCAGGACAAGAAGCGTTTGCAATAAGTCTTCTCACTCTGGGCGTAATAGTAGGGGCTGGCTTTGGTGTTTATAGGGTGTTACCCCTCTTGGTTCTATCTATCTAATAACTACCAGCTTACCTGTCTTGTAGCCTACTGCATCAATAGAAACGAACTTGAATGTAAGCTCCTTAAGCTTGTTGTCCAAGATTGCAAGCTTGTCTACATCAAACATCTTGTGCAACTCATCTCTGCCTACTTCAATCCTTGCAAGGTCGCCGTGATCTCTAACGCGCACCTGCCTCACGCCAAAAATTGTCTTGACTATTATCTCGGCATTTTCAATCCTTCGTAGTTTTTCGTATGTGACCTCGCTCCCTGTCGGTATCCGGGAGGCAAGACATGCATTGGAAGGCTTGTCATAAACAGAGAGCTCAAAATTCTTTGCGATTTCACGTACCTCGGTCTTCCCTATGCCAAGCTCTATCATGGGGCTTCGCACCCCATTTTCACGAAGAGCTCTGATGCCGGGCCTGTAGTCCGTCAGATCGTCGATATTTGTTCCATCGACAATGAGTAGTATACCTGCCCTTCTTGCTTCCTCTGCGAGGCGCTGTCCAAGCTCTGTCCTGCAATAGTAGCATCGCATGGTGTCATTTTTCACAAAGGATGTATTTTCAAGTTCATTGTATTCAATCACTTTGTGCTTAATGCCTATCTCTCTTGCGACTTGCCATGCCGCGGCAAGTTCTTCCTCTGTCAACGTCTTATAATCAGCAGTTATGGCAATAGCGCCATTGCCAAGCGCTTTTTTTGCAGCTAGTGCCACTACAGCGCTATCGACTCCACCAGAAAGTGCCACTATTGCTTTGTCGCCTCCGTTCTTTACGAACCACTCTACCAGCTTGTTGAAGGTTTCCATTTTATGCTTCTCCCAGCTTTTTCATAACTTCTGATCGTACCTGATCCATTGCACTCTTGACGGGTATTTGGCACTTTGTTGCAATCATCTTGACATCTTCAAACTCAGGCTTAACATTTGTTAATCGTCCAGTTGAATCCTTGACGATCTTGACGCGCACATCGAGGATGTTGCCGTTAATATTAACCGACATAGTTAGTATGCTCCTAGGCAGAATAATTCGCTCTACTTCCTGCACTCGAGCACCAAGGGTCCCAGATTCATCGAACAATAACTTAAGCACGCTGTTTAGCTGGGCGTTTTCCGATATAATTCTAATGAGATAGGTTGGCCGGCTTTTTTTAGTGGTCCCTGAAATGACTGTCACATCCTTTGCGACTTCAGCCAGCTGCTCTACAAGGTTACCTACTAGCTCGCCAGACACGTCATCAATGTTTGTTTCCACGAGATAGACTGTATCCTTAGCGGTTTCATACACAGTTCCCGATGTACCTATTGCTACACGAACCACGTTGGGAAAACCTTCAAACTTTTTTATGCCTGCACCATAGCCAATTTTTTCGGGCGCAATGCTGGGATAATAGTTGACACTACCATGCACCAAATTGACAAGCATTGCTGCCCCTGTAGGAGTTGTCAGTTCATCTTCAGCCTGCCCCCCTACCAAGACGAATTGTTTATTTTTGAAAATTTCAAGGATTGCACTGGCAGGATTTGGGATGGTACCATGAGAGAACCTTAGCAGGCCCCCACCAACTGCCACTTTAGTAGAATACATTTTGGCGTCAAAAAGCTGGAGATCCTGCAACGCTGTTGCACATCCGACAAGGTCTGCAAAGGTATCAATGCTGGATGCTTCGTGTAGATGTACGCTATTAAAATCCTGGCCATGTATGGCAGCCTCAGCAGAAATTATCATTTTGAGAGAATCTAATGCAAATGTCTTGGCCCTATCCTCAAGCCCCACAGAGTCGCAACACCTTGCAAGTGCAGAATACATTTCTATGCCCTTGCGCTTGAGTACCCCATCTTTGCATTTCATTTGCAGTTGTGTGGCAGCAAAGCCATGTGATATCACTTTGGCAAAATGAGCATTAATTATCCTGCTATCCTTGACAAAGTTCTGACAAGTAAAGATTGCCTCAATGACTTTGGTCTTGTTAGCACCTGCATCCACTAGGCTAGACATCAGCATGTCACCAGCAATCCCTGCCACCTGAGAATCAACGATAGCAACTCTTGACATAGCTACCTAGCTTGTGCTTTTGCTTTATATCACGTTTATGCTTTTATCTCGTTATCTCGCCAAAGTCATGTTCAGCTGGAATATTTTCAGGAGGCGTGCCATACGCAAGGACGATCTTTCGAAGCGATTCTAGAGGTATTGTCCTATAATCACCTTCAAATCTCTGGCCATCCACATAGGCTGTTACAGGCATACCAGATACGGAGTCAAAGAATGCTGTGGAGTTACCAGTTTGTTGCCAAATGTCAAGGAACTGCCCCAGTGTGAATTCTCTGGCTTCAGGCCCTTCGACATGTATTATGCCATTTTCACTATGAGTATGAAGCCAGTATAGGCATGAAGGTGAAGAAAGTATCCCAATATTTGAAGGGACTTGCTGTTGTACTCCATTGACAAATATATCTAAACCTGAATGAATATGGTAATTAAGCTGCTCAGACCTATTACATTCTATTCCACCTATTGCCATTGCAGTAGGAGGCTGGTATAAAATAGCTCCTGCAATACTAGCAGCCGCCACTGCTATGATGACTGGTATTATAATCATCATGTATTTTCTTTTCCTACGTCGATCTACAGCAAAGTAGCTATCGTCCCTCCTTTTCTTCTTTGACAATTCCTTATTGACTTGACATGCTGATTAATTTAAAGGTGATCCAGCCCTAATCGCAATTTATATAAGCAATATTCTGCTTGCAAGTTAGGCTATGACAATTACCATAATCGGATCTGGAAAGGTGGGTGCCTCAGCTGCCCTTAATTGCGGGTTGAGGGAGCTTGATAGAGACATACTGCTGCTTGATATAGTGCAGGGCCTCCCTCAGGGAGAAGCAATGGACATTAACCACCAGCTCTCAGAAAGGGGCTTTGACACCATAGTAAGGGGCTCAAATAATTACGAAGATTTGCGCGATTCTGACTATGTAGTGCTTGTTGCAGGCGTTGGAAGGAAGCCAGGGATGACTAGAATGGATCTACTCAAGATAAATGCAGGCATCATCAAGGATGTCGTGTCCAAAATTGCACTTTATGCAAAGAATGCGACTGTAATAGTAGTCACAAACCCACTTGATCCGATGACTTATTTTACGCTCAAGACTCTTGGAGCAAAAAAGAACAAGGTTATGGGAATGGGCGGCATGCTAGACCTATCAAGATTTAAGAGCTTTATTCGAGATGCGACCAATATTTCACGCAGTTCAATTCAAGCCATGGTGATAAGCGAGCACGGCGAAAACATGCTGCCGTTGACAAGGTTCTCTTCCATAGGAGGCATACCGCTTCATGAGTTTATATCAAAGGATAAGGCAATGGAGATCTTTGAGAAGACAAGAAAGGTAGCAGCAGAGGTCATTGCACTAAAGGGAGCGACCGTATACGCACCCGGCAACGCAATTGCGAATATGCTTGAGTCTGTCATTCGAGACAAAAAGCTAGTAATCCCAGTGTCAACATTGCTTGAAGGCGAATATGGATTTTATGATGTATGCATAGGTGTCCCGGCTATCATCGGAGATGGTGGCGTTGAGCGCATAATTGAGCTAAAGTTGGACAGCTTCGAGCAAGAAATTTTCAGTAAAGGCGTTGCAAGCGTGAAGGAAGCGATCAGGGCACTTCCACTTTAAACCCTTTTATTTTTTTGTTGTTGATAGCTGGCTAAAGATGGATCTGCATACAATTCTTGAAGAATTTGCAAACGGTAGCCTTAGCCTATCGGAGGTAAAGAAGGAGATCTCCATCCATGCAATTGAAAAGATAGGCGATATTGCCAAGCTCGATGTCGGGCGAGAAATAAGAAGAGGCGGAATGCCAGAGATCATTTTTTCTGAAAGCAAAGAGTACAGAGACATAATCAGAATAGCCAGCGCGATTGTTAGGCGTAACGGTCAAGTTGTAGTCAGCCGGATAAAGAAGGATGAGCTATCAAAAGTAGCAGGTGCACTACGTAGAAAGGACCTTATTGTCGAAATTGGAAAGAACAGCACAACGCTACTTGTCTCTGAAAAGTCATTTGCCCGCAAAATGACCGATGCAAAAATAGGTGTAATATCGGCCGGCACTTCAGACATTGGAGTTGCAGAAGAGGCACGGCTTGTTTCCAAGGCGATGGGCTGTGAGGCGATAACAAGTTACGATGTAGGCATTGCTGGAATACATCGTCTCTTCCCAGCTCTTGCAGAGATGTTCAAGCAAGATATAGGCGCCGTCGTAGTCGTAGCAGGAATGGAAGGTGCACTTGCCTCAGTTGTAGCGTCAATGGTCGATATACCAGTTATAGGGGTACCAACTTCAATAGGCTACGGTTTTGGTGCAAATGGCATAGGAGCATTGGCATCTATGCTTCAGAGCTGTACCCTTGGCTTGGCAGTTGTAAACATTGATAATGGCGTTGGAGCGGGCGCATATGCCGCATCGATTGCAAAGAGAACGATGAGGAGAAAATGAACTATTGCTATTCATAACCCTCATATCGGCATGGTAAATTATTCCTCTTTGTAGTGGGACAACTAGATTGAATTCACTACTACATGGAGTCTGGTTGACAAGATATTTCTTTTATATAGACTGAAGTAAGAAGAGGTGCAATCTATAGACACATACACACACATGGTGCAAAACATCATGCATCATGGTTTTTTTAATGAAACCCAGGTAGTGGCGTGAATAGTACATACATAGGATCCGATGATGCAAGAAACATTTCTCAAAGGGTTTGGCTCAAAACAAAAGTAAAGAGCAGGCAGCAGAAGAAGAATAGTTATTGCGCGTTTTGTCATAAAAAAATATAGACTACATTTTGGGAGAAAACAAATCTTCCAAATCAAGGTTCATCTATTGAGTCTAACGTTTATAAGTGCTTTACATTGGTTGCTTCTCTAATCGTTGAATGGTGGATAACTGATGACTTATGTTCATACGCTAAAAAGGATCAGAGAAGATAAAACTAATTATCGCAAGAGGTCGGCGATCCTGATCGGCAGGCACTTATTTGTTACTATCAGGATAAGCGATCAAAATGTCGCAACCCAAGTTCTCAGGCCGACTTCTACAGGCGATATTGTTATTGCCTCTGCCCACAGCAGGGAACTTGCAGAGCACGGGTGGAAGGGTGCGTTTAACAATTTGCCGGCCTGTTATCTTACAGGCATGCTATTGGGGAAGAAGGCAATCCAAAAGGGGATCAATTCTGCAGTCCTCTACATAGGCAACAACCACTTTACTTCAAGGATTGCAGCATGCATGAAGGGCATTGTTGATGCTGGAGTCAGTATGCCTGTCTCTAAAGAATCGCTTCCAGATGAAGACAGGATCAGTGGCAATCACATAGCCGAGTACTCTCACACTCTGAAAGAAGATGAGGAAAAGTACAATTCACGTTTCACTGCTATTTTGAAAAACGGTCTGAGGCCTGAAGATTATCCTTCACACTTTGAAGAAATCAAGAGCAGAATTTCAGGCAAGCCTACAGAAAAGGCGATGTCAAAGAAGGCAACGAAAGAAGCAGCAGCTAAGGAAGAAAAGGCAAAGGACAAGAAGAATGCAGTAATAGAGAAGAGAGGGCAGAGAAAAGAAGAATGAGCCAAATGTCATCGTCAGCAAGACAACATCAGGCTGAATGGAAACCTAGAACTACGCTAGGAAGTATGGTTCTGGCAGGCAAGATAAATTCAATGGATCAAATTTACGAAAACGGAATGAGGATACAAGAGCCAGAGATTGTCAAGCACCTTCTGCAGGACATCAAGAGCCAAGTGGTTCATGTTGGTATTGTCCAGAAGCAGACCGACGCTGGTGAGATGACGCGTTTTAATGCTCTTGTGGCTGTGGGTAATGAGACTGGCTGGTTTGGCATAGGCAAGGGCAAGGCTTCGCAAATGAGGGTTGCCATAGACAAGGCTACCAATGCTGCTTACCTGAATGTAATTCCTGTCAAGCTTGGCTGCGGTAGCTGGGAGTGCAAGTGCAATCAGCTCCACTCCGTGCCGTTCAAAGTGCGAGGTAAGGGAGGCAGTGTTACAATTGAAATCATCCCTGGCCCAAGAGGCCTTGGTATAGTGGCTGGCGAGAACATAAAAAACCTATTGAAGTTGGCAGGATTGAAGGACTCATGGACAAAGACCTTTGGGTCAACAAATACAATGTCTTCAACCACAAAAGCAATTTTTAATGCTCTCAGGAGCACATACAGTGTAGGATGATGATGAGACTAGATGGCATATCTCGTAGTTAGAATCAAAGGAACAGTAAACGTCCCCCAACAGGCCAAAAAGACACTCGATGGCCTCAACCTCGACAAGCGTTTTCGCGCGACAATAGTGCCAGAAAGTGCAGAATACCTAGGCATGCTAAGAAAGGTCAAGGACGAGGTAGCCTGGACAAAAGCAGATGCCAGCATAGTCAAAGAACTTCTTGAAAAGCGGGGCAGAAGAGCAGGCTACAAACCAATCACAAAGCCGGATCTGCCAAAAGAGTACGATAGTATTGATGACCTTGCATCTGCAATAGCAGAGAACAAGGTCGCAATGAGCAAGCTTGGAGAGATCAAACCATGGTTTGCCCTTAATCCCCCAAAGGGTGGGTTCAAGAGAAAGACTAAGACTCAATATATGCAAAACGGAGTTCTTGGAGAAGATGGCGAACTAGCTCAGATAGTCAAGAGGATGCTCTAGTGCAGCAAGACTTAATTAAGGTGCGAATGAACGTGATAGATATAATTTCAACAGCACAGAGCGAGGGATAATGATTTATGGCTACTAGATTTAGAAAAAGCAGAAGACAGCGCGGTAGCAGGTACTGTGGCTGGGGCCAGGTCGGCCAGCACAGACAGGCGGGAAGCAGGGGCGGTGTTGGAGGTGCAGGAAAGCACAAGCACTTCTGGATACGTACAGTCATCGAGGAGCCGAACCACTTTGGTCATGACCCTTTTAACTCTTTTAACCGCAACCTCGTACGGAGGTGGATTAACATCCAAGACCTAGATGCAGTATTTGTCAAGCATGGCAAGACTGACGAAAGCGGTAGGGTTGTTCTGGATCTGACCTCGCTAGGTTATGACAAGCTGCTTGGAGGAGGCTCTATCGGCGGGGCTTATATGGTCAAGGTAGCTAGAGTTTCAGAGAGTGCAAGGTCAAAAATTGAGGCTGCAGGTGGTGGAGTTATAACAGATGAGCAGCACGACAACAACTGAGAGCCCGATTCGGCGGTTCGTAAAGACCGCATCTGTTTACGTTCCTCAAGTCCCAAAGCCAAAGAAGAAAATTTCTCTGGCTGAAAAGTTTGCCTGGACTGGAATTGCGCTCTTCGCCTATTTAATAATGGCACAGATCCCGCTATACGGTGTCACAGATGACCCACGCTTTGACTTTCTTGCATTCGCACGTGTCATCTTTGCTGCTCAACAAGGAACACTTATGGAGCTTGGAATTGGACCCATAGTCACAGCAGGATTGCTCATGCAGTTGTTAAAAGGCTCTGGTTTGATCAAGATGGATTTTAAGAATCCTGACGACAGGTCACTGTTTACTTCGGCGACAAAGATAGTCACTATAATAGTAATTGTAGCAGAAGGTGGATTGTACGGAGCTAGTGTCTATGGACCTCTAACTGCAGACGAGGCTCCCCATGCCATCTATATAGTGATTGCCCAGCTCATAGGTGCCAGTGTAATCGTCATGCTAATGGACGAGATGGTACAGAAGGGATGGGGTGTCGGCTCGGGCCTAAGTCTGTTTATTATGGCAGGCATCGCTCAGACGATACTGTGGAGTATATTTAGTGTAGTGCCAGCAGACGACGGACCGTTGGGTGTAGTTCCGTTCACAATACACGCAATCTATGAAGGACATGGAGCTGACGCGATCTTTCGCACCGGCCAGTTGCCAAGCTTGTTTATAATGGCCCTGACAATAGGAATTATACTGGTACTCGTGTATATTGAAGGAATACACGTCGATGTCCCAATAGTGTCAACAAAGTATAGGGGCTTTACTGCAGTATACCCGATTAAGCTGCTTTACACCTCAGTTATACCTGTAATACTGGCATCTGCACTTTTAGCCAATGCTGTCTTTATGGGTCAGATGCTTTGGGCCAACTATAATCCAACTAACACCAACCCTGCATTCAACTGGATCGCTACATTTGATCCTAGTACTGCTCAACAAGGAGGCCAACCAACCCCTACAGGCGGCATCCTGTACTACATCACTCCCCCTAGAGGCCTAGAGGCAGCGGCAGCCGATCCTGTAAGGGCTGTAGTATATGTAATATTCATGGCAGGAATAGTCACAGTATTCTCTAGGCTATGGGTAGAGCTTGGAGGTCTTTCCGCAAGGACCGCGGCCCGCAACCTCCTTGATGCTGATGTGCAGGTGCCGGGCTTTAGACGATCCGAAGGATCGGTAGAAGGTCTCCTCAATAAATACATCCCTGCGCTCACTCTATTATCCGGCATGATCATTGGTACTCTTGCAGGCATTTCTGATGTGCTAGGTGTCTTTGGAACTGGAACCGGCATTCTGCTAATGGTCAGTATCATGGTAAGCTACTACCAGACGCTGGTCAAAGAGCAAGTCGATACCTATATGCCCACTCTGGCGGCTCTAATTGGCAGAAAATAAACGTGCAATAATTGTTGGCATCCCAGGCGTGGGAAAGACCACACTCATTACTCGCGCAGCTGAGATGCTAAACCAGAAGCGCAAGACCACAATTGTAATTTTCGGTACTATCATGTTTGAAGAGGCAAAAAAGATGGGTATTAAAAACCGCGATGAAATGCGCAAGATGAGTGTCGAAGATCAGAGGCGGCTGCAGGATTTAGCTGCTCAAAGAATCACAGAAATGAAGGATGACATAGTGCTGATCGATACTCATCTTTTTATCAACACAGATGAGGGATACTATCCCGGTCTCCCAATGAGGTTGCTAAGCATCATGAAGCCAACGAATATGGTCATGGTTGCTGCAGATCCAAGAGAGATAGCAGAGAGACGCAAATCTGACCAAACTCGCCAGCGCGACATTGCTTCTGCAGAAAATATCCAAAAGGAGCTTGACATCTCGAGAGTTATGGTGGCGTCTTGTTCTATTCTGACAGGTGCGCCATTTGCAATAATTATGAACAATGACGGTCAGATGGGAGAAGCAGCAGCAAATATAGCAAAGATACTGCTAGGAGATGGAAGTTGAACCTTCTGCAGGATCTGTTAAGGCAGTGGCCTTTATCACCCGAGTATACCACACATCCAATATTTCCGGACATGATAAGCGCTATGCTTGTTGCGCTAATAATAGCAGTGGGCATGAATTTTGCATTTGCTATGCTCAGGAAAAAGACCACGGACATTGAAAAGATGAACAGAGTCATGAAAGAGACAAATGAATGGCGCAAGCAATACACGGATGCAATCAAGAAGCAAGATAAGCCCAGAATCGAGGAGCTGAAAAAAAGGCAAGCCTATGTAAACAAGATGGCGCTTGAGATGCAGCAACAGCAAATGCGTCCTATGTTTATCTATATGATACCATCGTTTCTTATCTGGATCTTTGTTTTCCCTGCAATATTTGGCGCAACCGTTTCGCTATCGCCGATATACATTCCATGGATAATGTGCAGTGACGAAAATGTACAAACCGACACCCAACCAAGGTTGGATGCAAATGGCCAACCCGTAATAAATCCTGATGGTGGAACCACTCCTAATGGTCCCTGCAGATTACCAGGACAGGTTTACCTGTGGGGCTGGTTCCTAATAACCTCATTTGCATTCAGTGGAATAATATCCAAGGTGACTAAGACAAGCATGCCGAGCATAGCAGGATAAGATGGTCGCCAATAAATTATTTAGTATAGTGATTTCAGGCTGGCCTGCGGTGGGTAAGACTACCATAGCTTACAAGCTTGCAGAAGAATTTGGCATTGTGATGTACAATGGGGGCGATATACTAAAGATGCTTGCTGAAGAAGACAAAGGCTATTCAGTTAAAAGAGATGATTGGTGGGACACTATAGAAGCAAAAAAGTTCATGGAGGAACGCAACTCAAATCCTTCATTTGACAAAAAAGTAGACGATAAGCTAATCCAGATAGTGAAGAAAGGAGGGGCAGTCATTACAAGCTATACACTGCCTTGGCTTGTAGTAGATGAACCAGTCATCATTGTCAAGTTTTGGCTTAGAGGATCACCGGAAAACCGCGCCAAGAGGATGGCCAACCGCGACGGCATAAGCTTTGCAGAGGCAGAAAGTATAACCAAGCTGAGGGATGAAGAGAATAAAAGAATCTACCACAGACTGTACGGCTTTCGCTTTGGCGAAGACCTGACCGTTTTTGATTATGTACTCAACACAGATAGGCTATCACTTGACTCCCTTGTAGAGATATCAAAATTAATAGTCAGACGGCATATAGGTGTAGCACCTTAATGATGCTACCGCAGTTGGAGAACCTTACCAAGATAGATGATGACATTACCAACGATAACTACGGCCATTACCCAGATAAGAGATCAATTGAATCGCTGCTTTACTATGGATTAGTACTTGTAGATAAGCCGGCTGGCCCTACAAGCCATGAAGTTGTTGCATGGATGAAGCGTATATTAGAGATAGAAAAGGCCGGCCACAGTGGCACGCTGGACCCCGGTGCAACAGGTCTTTTGCCAATAGGATTGGGAGAAGGTACCAAAGCGCTATCTGTGCTGTTGTTAGGTCCAAAGGAATACTATGCACTTGCCCGCCTGCACTCACATGTTTCACCAGATAAGCTAAGAAAAGTAATGCAGGAATTTACGGGTGAAATATATCAGCGGCCGCCTCAGCGCTCATCTGTACGACGTGTGACTCGTGTAAGAAGTGTCTACGAATTTGACTACCTGGAAAATTATGACAGGCTCGTGCTCATGCGTATCCTATGCCAGGCAGGAACATACATCCGCAAGATAATCTATGATATTGGCGAAGTAATGTCATCTGGAGCTACTATGGTAGAGCTCCGCCGGACAAGAGTAAGCAACCTGTCAGAACAGAATGACGGTCTTGTACGCCTGCATGATATTGCAGATGCCTATCAGCGTTACAAGGAAAGAAAGGATGAGAAAAAACTGCGTAGACTAGTACTGCCAATAGAGCATTGTCTAGCAGGTATACGGGCCATCACCGTGCGCGATACAGCAGTCGATGCACTATGCCATGGCGCACCCCTTGCAGTACCTGGCGTAATAGCAGTGCCAAAAGACCTACGCAAGGGGGAGCTTGTAGGCGTCTACACTCTAAAGGGAGAGGTAATAGGGTTGGCACAGACTGCGATGACAAAAGAAGAGATCGAGCAGAACGTCCGGGGCATAGCATTTGTCATGAAACGCATAATCATGAAGCCCAACACATATCCAAAGGCATGGCGTTCAAAGGGCGAACAGTCTACCAATGTCTCGATGCCCTCAGAGATCGACCTTGACAGGCTGGAAAACGAAAATCCTGATGAATTCTGAAAATAAATTTTAAAGGGTTTCGCCAATGCCTGGCCGTTTGCGATCTAGCTTTGCAATATTTTTTGCAAGATTTTCAATTGTGCCAGGAATGTGACAGCGGCACATACAATCGTTGCAATCGACATGACTCCCTGCCTTACAATGATCGGATAACCCCTGACTAGCCAAAAGCACTGATTGATGCTACATTCCTCAATTTTTAGCTTTGTCTTTTTACCTATAATTAATATACTGTTATACTAGCTAGTGCACATGTTATCTGATGCCGGGGTCGCCTAGCCCGGTAGGGCGCAAGCCTGGAATTTGTCAAACCGGCCAGCTTGTGACCCGTGAGGGTCCCGAGGGTTCAAATCCCTCTCCCGGCGCTTATTATGAGAATATTAGCGAACTAGAATACTATAAAACCCGATGCGAACAAAAAGCAGAGAATTGGGAATTTGAAAAATGCAAGTCAGATCAATTGACTCAAGACATGGCAGCAGCTCTACTGCGTCCAGGACTCCTTAAAGATATTGCACTGCATACAAGCCCCTAAAACATCTAAAATATAGCTTCAAAGTATGATTGAGTGTGCCAGAATTGAACTTGTTCATGTCAAAACTAGAAAACTCAAAATTCCGCTAGGCATATTATGTCAGTTTATGACAGTGTTTGTTTTCTTAGAAACCGTGAAAATCCATGCTCTGCCTTATCCTTCAGCTTAAGGGGCCAATATTCTTTCGAGTGTAATGCAAAATCTGTTTTGGATAGAAAATAACTTCAGACCCTGTCAAACAGTTTTCAAATGGGAGCATTTCTTATGTTTTTATCCTATTCCCTCCATTAACGAGGGAATAGGAAACAGAGGCGATTTTTTTGAAAAGCTGCGAATGTCGGCATACGGAGGGCTGACAACAGTTATTATCGACCGAAGGATGTCCTACTTTTTACACAAATGCCAGAAAGGCAATTTCTAAAGATACGTTCTTAGAAATTCAATTGTCTTTTGCCAAGCATCAGCTGTCTCTTTTGGAGCATGATTGTCGCCGGAGGGGTTTGCAAATGCATGTCCTACACCCTCATATAGGTAAATCTCATTTGTAATACCTGACGCATTTAATGCAGATGCAAATTGCTTTACTGATTCAACTGGAATCGCTTGGTCTTGATCACCAAAAATACCAAGTATCGGCCAACTAATGCTAGAAAGGGAAGTGGTGTCTGTTACAAGGCGCCCATAATAAATGATAGTAGCAGCAAGCGGATTCTCTGAGCTATTTAGTGCAAGCTGTAGAGACCAATCCCCACCAAAGCACCATCCTAGAGAAGCTATTCTACTACCATCTACTATTTCGAGTGATTTGATATAATTGACTGCGGACTGTAAGTTGCCAATTGCAAAGTCAGGATCATTTCTAACAGAAGATGCCAACTCCCTCGCGCGGTTAGAGTCAGTCACAACCTCACCCCTATACAGGTCAACTGCCAGTACAACATATCCTTCTTTGGCTAAAAGGTCTGCTTGGTTTTTGATATGTTCATTTAGCCCCAACCATTCATGAATTATGATTACGGCAGGCATTAGTTCTTGTTGTGGAGTATTGTTAGCTAGCTCAGGATAGACAAGATATCCTGTCGTGTTGTTGTCATAATAGCTGACTGAACTGTTGTGCAGCCTTGTTGATGCTTCTTGAGTGTTGTTATTGCTATATATATTGTAACTGTAGGTTATGGTATTATTACCAAGATTATTATTTCCATTTTCTTGTATTGACATATCTGTTTGCGCAAGAGCGGACTCAAAAGTTATAGATGGTAAGAGGAACAATGATGCTAAGGTTAGTTCTAGCATAAAAAAGGCAATTAACGATATAGTCACGGGTGCAGAAATACCGTTCATGAACCAACCGAGCAAAAATATATTTTAATGCTTTTAGCTTCATGTTAGTGAATAATATTACTATATTGTTGAGTCTTTGTCAAAAACAAGGGAAAAAATATAATATGCATACATCTAGCTGATAGCATCAATTTCCAAATCTACCGCTGCTAAAGACGAATAAATACAAGCAGTTCTTCTGTCACAGAGGCTTCATTGATAATAGTCCTAACACAATAAGGATAATTGCAAAGAAAGGAGATATATGCCGCATATAGAAGCCTAGGTGAAATGTAGTAATTGCAGCAATAATATTACAATAATTATTGCTCTTTTCTTTTCATCGTTTCTAAATCACTCTACCAATACAGCAGTGCATCTTAGAAGAAGGATCGAAAGATGTTATTGCCAAGGAAATCAAACTTAGAAACAGAAACAAAACTTAACTTTTATTATGATTCTTCCTCTAACTGTTGGCTGCGTGAGCTTATCTGTTCGAAGCACGTACGACAAAGCATTGCACTATTGTATCTATAGATCTTCTTTTTGTCATGATTTAAAAATGAAAATTTTGATAGTTCTCTTAAACAATTGTCACAGTATTTCTTCATTGTGGAGAATGGAACCCTTGAAATAATATTTAACTCCTCTGGAGGTATACTCAGTGTTCATAATTATAAACTTATGATATATTAAAAGTCTCTAGATAATTTTTCCGAGCATGGAACTGAGAAAAGACTTCAAGGGGAGTAAATTCCATAACCAGCAAGGTGAGTAAGATTTCTATCAGGCTATTTTTGTCTTTGATTCTATTCTGAGAGCTTAATCCATTTTGATAATGCTTTCACTTCTGTTGTTTATTCATGTAACGTTTAACACTCCTGTTATATTCAACGTGTCTCAAAGTCTGATCTGGCTGGAATATAATAGACTAGAATATTGAATATCCACTTAGCTCATCTTAGTTGTTATTGTATCTCTATTATGAGCAAACTCCAATCAACCTAATTAATACCTGTCATCTTTCTCATATTGTCCAAGTCCAAATCCATATGATACTAATGCAGAACTACAGTCTCTAATGATCGACGAATTTTTCTTTGATTATCTTTTTTGTGTAGCGATCCCCTAAATGAGGACTACAAAAGGAGCGCAGGGTATAACTGGCAGATGTTCATATACAAAAAAATTGTCCGGCGGGCTAATAGTATAAAGACACTTGAGAGAGGTAGGGTCATCATTTGAGAACAAGATATTATCTGCGATCAAAATATGAAAGAATTTCTTTTTATTTTGAATATTTTAGTACTTATCTAGATCAAGCCGACAGCTAGTGCCACATGCCTTTGACTTCAATTTTTCCATTTTGTATTAAGTACATAGAAGCAGCTCGGAGACATTCTTGTAATGGACTTGGCATGTTCATGCTTGTGCTGCTACAATGGTTGTATTTGGCTTCAAGCTAATCAATCAATAGTTATAGGGCATATTCCTGGCTTCTCTGCTAGGAAATCTTGTTCTCAAATGACTAAATATTATTGTAGACTGCAGCAATTTGATATACTATGAATCTAGACAACCTAGCTGGTATGTTCTCTCAAAGAAGTGGAGTGCAACAATCCATGTCAAGCACTATTATGTCCACAATTATGAGCTATATGATGCAGCACTTTATGCAGAAAGGACTCGGTAACTTCATGAATTCGGGCGGAGGCGACAAAAATTCAATTCAGTCATCATTCTCCGAGCTAGAAGGAGGGCTAAATGACCCGCACCACCCATTAGTGCAACAGGTAAAGAATAACTGTGGCTTACAAGATGAGAATCAGGCAAGGATGTATACACAACAAGCTACAGGGCTGTTACGAGAGAATGCAAATAACGACCCTCAAGGACTAAGCTCACTATTTGGCAGTTTCGGAGGGGGACAGCAGGGCGGCGGCATTGGTAATTTGGTTGGCGGAATGTTAGGTGGCGGCAATAGCAATAACAATAACCAGGACCCAACACAGCAGAAGAGAAAGAGTGGTGGACTAGGCGATATGTTGGGTTTATAGCTTGCTAACCATCCAACTAACTGCCAAATTTCTTATTTTTTAATTTTGAAAGATTCTACAGTTTAGTATTAAATTCAGTGTTACTTTCATAAATTTTATTGGAAACATCGGAGCAAGAAAAGGCAGCAATTAGTAATACCTTTTTTTGTAATATGCAGACATAGCATAATACATATTACAGTAACTGAATCAATTGGTTGAAATATCGTTCTTATGCAAAGGTCTCTGGTGAAATCAATGTCGCTTTTTCAATCATCTTATGTCCACTTAAACCCTTATGATCGTCAACATCACTGTGGAAAACAAATACCTTATGACATTCATGGCAAATCCATACCGCTTTTAGATCATCTGGGTGCATGTATGTAATCTCCTCCAAGATGCAATCGCGTTATTAATTTATGAATTGATCAATTATGTTCATAGTCTTTGTTCAAAAATATTTCACTTTAATGGATGAAAAAAGTTATTGCTGTCTTTGTGGTACATGCTAACAATATATTTTTCTACTCTTGGTAAGTTTCATTGTAATAGACACAGTTACTATTATCGGCATCGTATTAAAGATTGAAAAGATATAACATCCAAGCAAGAAGAATAATTATTATTATTATTATTGACATAATGAACTGAAAGTAGGTATGCAAAGAATCTTGATAATACAATTAGTTTAATGACAAAAGATTGTCTTGATAAATTTGAAGAAAATATCAAGAGGCAGTCCAATAGCAAGAATACATGATAACACATACCAGCATTAAGCTCTAATGGAACAATTTTTTTCTGCGGAGTTCACGAAATAAAGCTGCAGATATCGTTCACCATCATGCTGATCATATTTTCTACGGCTTTAAGTAGTACAGAATGGTGAACCAAGAGGATGTATTGAAGCTGTAGAAATCTACCAATGCAAAAACAGCTTAAAGTTGTCGATTAACAAAAAGGAGACTGCTGACTATAAGCGTCATCTCAAATTCTGCAATCCAGCAGATACAAATCCTGATCTAAAGACAAAGGATTCAATTGCTCACATATGCCTTTGTGTATTTCAGGAGTGTCACGCTTTTGGCAGTAGTATTATAACGAGTTTCAACAGGTCTCAATATAGCAGACACCGAGTACTCAGGTAGCTGCTATAGGTGCAGGACGTGAACCTGCCAAATATAACTTGAGACATCCTCTATAATTGGAGTAAAGGGTTATTCCGCTTATGATAATGGTAACTATTCTAACCAAATTTCCTGTAGCGAGTAGCATTTAGTATGATATAATATTTGGTAGAACTCTATAGGTAGAGTTCAAACCTACCTCACATCTTTAGCCAGCCATAAGCTACATGAACCGCCACATCTATGGCGGCAATACTTCCACCAATTGCAATATCTGCTGTGTGACTATACACAGCAGAAAGCCTGGAAAGTCATTAGCTTTTAGATGATTAACAGTATAGGTGAATAGTATAACTGTAGTATCTTATTATAAATACATACTAAGGAATATTACTAGAGTAATTTATCGAAATCAAGATAAGCGATTCTAGGTTTGTCGTAATAATGACAGACAAGTTTGCTTTTTTGGGAGATAAATGCAAGGCAGCAATTGTTGCCATAAGCTTGGGTGTTCTCTTATTATTGCCAGCTAGCCTTGGATATGGGGGAACGATCATCATACAAGAAGCCTTTGGACAGTTCAATCTTCCTCTTTTGGAAGAGGAAACGGAAGAAGAGGAAAATGGAGGCATAGTTGTTGAGGAAGAAGAGGAAGAGGAGGAGGAGACAACTACCACTACTCCCACCACCCCTACTACTCCTGCTGCCCCTACTGATACGACTACCGCCACCGTACAAGATCTATCGACATATCTGATGGCTGATGTGAACGTTGATCCAGTACGAGGATTCATAGGCAGTACTCTACCTACTCAGGGCGCAGGTGGCAATGCTCTTACTCCAGAAGATGACACTGGTTATGTTGTGACTGGACCATTTAGAGTATTTGCAAATGAAACCCTCCTCAGACGGCTTGTAGCAGAAATGAATGTAGCAGCAGTCGACGGATCATCATTCCATAACATTACTATTCAAGAGGGCGCCCCTCATCGCTTCCAAGTAACAGCAGGTAATGCGACTACAGCAGCTGGTTCAAGCATAGTAGGCAGCATCTATCTCAACGGTGGCCCTACACCAATCATAGATAATGTTCCAATGAGAATATCAATTAGGGGTCAGGTACTTGCCATAGAAGGTATTGATATTGACGAAACAAGGATAACCGATACAGGACAACGTGACATCATAAGCATATTGGACGGACAAACAATCTATGGTAGCATACCTAGTACATAGATATGATATGCGTATGTACTAGGAAATCTCCTCTAAATTGTATAATTTCCATTTTTCTAAGTTCAATTGTTTTTGTGCCTGGTACAATTAAAGTTAAAACGCATAGTGGTTTCTAAACAAGACTACTAATCTATTTCAGACTTCTTGCGCATTCATTCCTTGTGCCTTCGTAGCCTCCACTCTATATCACATCGATCGCAAAAATAGAATGTATAACTGATCCTACCTGCTCCATCCTGAGTGCCTTTGATATATCTCAATTCAGTCCCACAGGCGCCACACGCCATATATCTGAATAAGCGCGCACTAACCTAAAAAATGATGTGCTAGATTCAGTCTTGTTTTTGCACCACTCCGAAAGATCGGGAAGCGATAACCTAATACATGAGACTAAAGAATTTATCGAATTGCGGGGGTCGCCTAGCCTGGTAGGGCGTGGGATTGCTAATCCGCAAGAATTTTTGGCATATCTCAAGTGGCAAAAGAAACTCAATGCCAAACAGATTATGTGCTACGCCCAAAGATATCATAAAGTCCTG
>DATFBV010000072.1:0-8508 GCA_035253605.1 Nitrososphaera sp. | reverse complement strand
GGACGCCAGAGTGTCGATAATCAATTCGTATGAAGGACGGCTTGGTTTTTAATGCGATGGTAGAGTGTTTGTAGAGAATGCCTTCAGTTGATTATACATTGGTCAGATCTCTAAGCATTATCCAGTATTATAGAACAAAGTCTAATATAAATAAAAATCCTCTGAAAACTTAAGATATCAAAAGCGTATTTGGAAGAATACGTGAGTCTCTATGACCTTAGAGACTCACGTTGATCGCATCCTCGCCAGCTGGTCTCGTTGGGGATCAGCTGGCGAGTTTCTGGTTTGTTATGGGTTCGAAGCTATTACTATATTAACTATTATGCATTCACGTCTAAAGACTTCATTAAAAACTTCCGGACGAGCTCGAGAAAAAAGAAGAAGGGAAGAATAGCGTTGATTCTTCTCTTTTACTGCACTATCACTGCAGTCATCAAGGCATTCCCAGACATAAATCATAATATCTTAGACCTTGTGGCAGAAGGAGATAAAGTTGCAGCACGTTTCAGCATTACTGGCACGTACATAGGAGAGTTTCAGGGAATACCACATACTGGAAAAGAAGTTTCCATAGATTGTATAAATTTTCTAACTGTCATTGATGGCAAGAGTAGTAGAAGAATGGTCAAACTCAGACATGATGGGTTTGATGCAGCAAATTGGAGCAATACGCACATCACCACTACCAGCACCAGATAGTGATAGTTGAGATACAGCTCGAAGACGACTCATCTCTATCTCCTCGCTTTGTGACTCTCCACTCAGTCGAGTTGAAGACCTAGTCTATAATCAGGGAACAAGAATGGTTCTTCTAGGCCGGCTTTCTAAAGCCTGCATCCTAGTCATCTTAGAGAACATTGCTTCAATTGGTTTTATAGATGCATTGTGCAAGCGGCTATGATGATGATGCTCCTTGACGGTTACTTCAAGTGAGGGTAATGAAGAAAAAACAGAAGTATTTCATGGCGAAGAAAATGCGATGAAAATTCTTTTGCAGACTATGTCCAATGTACAAAAGGAGGCATTGGTCTGCGCTGACGCAAACTCTGCAGCTTTTTCTATGGGTGTTGAGCCCATAAAAAATGGATACAGCGACTTTAAGAGAAGAGGCGTAAGAATCAGATTCATCACTGAAATTACTTTGGAGAATATTCAATATGTAAAGCAGTTGATGAACTACGCAGAGGTTAGACATATGGATACTGTCAAGGGAAATATGGCAGTTAGCGAAACGGAATATGTTGCCACAGCAATGCTTGAAGGTGCAAAGCCGATAACGGAGACAATCTATAGCAATGCCAAGCCTATTTTGGAGCAACAGCGTTATTTCTTTGAAAACCTTTGGATAAAAGCTGTCCATGCAGACCAAAGAATAAGGGAAATAGAAGAAGGCATAGAACCGAATATTACAAAGATAATCGACTCACCGGAGGATATCATTTCAAGAGCAAGGCATGTTATAGAAACTTCTGACCACTTATCTGTCTGCTCAGACCTTGACTACTTGAAAATGATTGAGACTTTTGCCCTAGATTCGATAAAGAAAGTTTTAGAAAAATCGCAAAATGGCCAGCATAAAGGTGTGAGATGGATTGGCACGATTAACAAGGAGGATATTGCCCTAGTGCAGAGATTTATGACCTTTGGCATGGAAGTTAAGCATCTAAGATATACTCCATTGAACTTTAGCGTCACAAATAAGGAGTTCAATTTCACAGTATCTAAGAAGGCAGTTGACTCTATAACTCCGAATGTTCTTATTAGCAATGAATCTTCTTACATCAGGCAATTTAACTCTCTATTTGAGGGACTATGGTCACAGGGTGTTGACGCAGCTGATAGAATAATTGAAATAGAGAAAGGAATTGAACCAGATTTTTTTGAAGTCATAAATGAAAAAAATAAGGCAGCAGAACTTCTGCTTTCATTATCAAAATTAGCAAAGGAAGAAGTCCTATTCCTTTTGCCAAATGACAAAGCAATTGTGAGGATAAAAAAATTGGGAGTGTTAGATGCTTTGCAGAAAGCATCGCTAGAGGGAGTCGATGTAAGGCTCATATGTCCAGTTACCGACGCTAACTCTGAAATCGTTGAACAATTAAGAGTACAATCGCAGATAAAATTTGTCAAAGGAAATGAAAGTCAATCTGGAATCATTATAGTTGATTCCTCCCGCTTCATCAGTGCAGAATTGGTAAATCCTACTTCAGATACGTTTTCAGAAGCAATAGGTATTGTTCTATATTCTAATAGTAAGCGAAGTACTAGCATGTTGCGGTCATTTTTCAATTCACTTTGGAATCAGGCTGAACTTTACAGGCGTCTTGAGCTTCAAGAGAAGATGGAGAAAGAGTTTGTCAACATGGCGGCTCATGAACTGCGTACTCCAGTGCAACCATTGCTTGGCATGACAGATATTCTCATGTCTCAATTTGAAGAAGATCAACAACAAGAAGAAGAGAAAGCGAGTAATAAGAATAACAACAAGAAAAAAGAAATCACAGTAACAAAGGAGGAGATTGAGATGATAGCACGCAACGCCAAAAGGCTAGAGCGGTTGACTTCAGATATTCTAGATGTATCTAGAATTGAAGGTAATGCACTGAGGTTAAATGTGGAAGTGATTGACCTTAATGAAAAGATAAGAATTGTGGTTAATGATGAATTAAATGCTATTCCACAAGGAAAGAAGCTAAAAATTATCTTTGACCAAAGGGAAAGGGCTCCATTATTCGTTAAAGGAGATAAATCAAGATTATTTGAGGTACTATCGAACCTAATAGGTAATGCGATCAAATTCACCGATTCAGGAGGCACAATTACGGTAACAGCAGAAAAGACTGCTGATAAAAATGAAGCTGTAGTTAGTATAAAAGATACAGGTAAGGGGATTGATACGGAGATTCTTCCAAGATTATTCGCCAAATTTGCATCAAAAAGCGACAATGGTACAGGATTAGGATTATTTTTGTCACAAGGCATAATACAGGCTCATGGAGGTAAGATATGGGCAGAGAATAACAAGGACGGGATAGGAGCTACATTTAGATTTACACTTCCACTGAGAAATTAATCATTCCCTAGCTCATGGCATTTGGTTGTATGCACAATAGTTTAGCAAAGAGAGTACATAAAAAGATGGCTCGTAGTGCATTCGAATAGAAACTATTGTCATATAGAATAGCAGCTGCTGCTTAACGGCGGAGGGCTTCTACTAAGGCAGCTGTGTCATTGAATACCCGGAATTCTGTGAATTTTCCATCCCGTATTGACCATAAATGTACAAATTCGGTCTCGTACGGCCGTCCTGTAGGCTTGGCTTGCCCCTTTTGATATCCAAACACCACAACCTTGTTACCTTGAGCAATAAAGTCCCATAGCTCAAACTGTTGGAGTTTAAGTGACTCGCCAACAGCACTGAAGAATTCTGCCACTCCCCTACGACCTTTGTGAAGACCTCCCCATGGCAAGACACCTGCGTGTGTAGGTCCATGCAAAATTGCATCATCAGTAAACATATCCAATAGAGAAGAAATATCACGGCGCCTAAAAGCATCATAGAGTTTGTTTACTGCACGTATGTTCTCATCCTCCTCTGTCATCGAATTGAACATATATCCATCTCTTTTTTTAAGTTAATAAGAGGTATGCATATGAATTTTTTGTGGTTCCTTTTGATCTTCATTTGATTTTCCTTTAGACTGTCAGTTCTGCTTTCGACCTAGAAAGCGAGATCATTAGCTTGGCCATATGCAGGAGGAAGAGGAGTCGTACAAAAATTAACCGGGTCTTACAAAGATTATATAATATCTACGAGCCGGTATATAGTATCTTTGAATCTTAAAGAAGTAAACGAAATCTTTCGGCGAGCCATAATCAGAGCTTACTTTGAACCCCAGCTGCTAAAGATGGACTATCGCAAGTCAAACGTTAAGCATCCTTTAATTTCAGACGATGGCTTGACCGTAGAAGATATTTTGCATCTTTACTTTGATATTTCAACTGGCATAGACTATCCTGATGGAGATGAGTGGTTCACAGTAGAATACTTGCTGCCTTATAATGTCAAGCTTCCAGACAACCTCAAAGGGCTAGATTATTTTACCACTCTTTCGGTTTCAGACGGAAAGCATTTTTGGCGCCATCGCGAGCTCGTAAGGTTCAAGATGGGTAAGTCAAAAAGGCTGGCCGAGTCGCTTGCATTTATCGACAATAAGTACAAAGAGCTGAGTAAGGCTGTCCATGACTCATCTGTTATAAATCAGCTCAAATAAAAAAAAGAGAGAGAATGTATACAAGTTAGTTAATTATTAGTTATTTTATTATAATTATTAATTTTTTTATCATTTTGTCCTCCATTCATTATTCTTGAAAAAATAGTTGATACTGCTCGTTTTAGCAACAGAGGGTGTCCATTTGGAGCTGGCCTCATCATACAAATACCATATTTCTTCTGCGCCTGGCGGTATTAATTGCAATTGAACAGGCACAATGTCAACTAGGTATTCTATCTTTTCGATGCCCATTTCAAACTGTCTGTCACCTTTGCTCTGCAGCGGAAAAACAATACCAATTTTTTTCGTATTATTATTATTACCAAACCCTGCGAATCGGATGAATGCTTTGATACCCTTTCTACCACGTCTTTTTTTTACATCTTTTATGACGCCTTTTATCTTGAACCAGCTATTCATTGTAAATTCCTGTTGGAAGAATGCTTCATTGTATGGAATAGGAAATCTGATTTCAACCATACTGACATACTGTGGATCGTCTAGAGGGAGCTGCTTTTCTTCAACTTCAAAAGACCGATTCAAGGTATCATAAATTACTTCAATCTCCCAAGGCGATATGCCATAATGGTAAAATTCAGCCGTTTCTGGCACTTAAGCCGATCTAGACTGCAGAAATAAAAAAGTCTTTACTGGATTATGCCGAGAAATTTTGCCAAATAGATGAATGACAGTGTCAATACAGAGCCGGCCATGGGCTTCCATGGGATAGGTGGAAGCCGGGGAGCGCTAAGGGTTATCTGGTGGTTGTCAATGACACTTGTAATGTACTGACGCATCTTGGCATGCCAGATCTGATATTCAATTTTATGCTTTTTTAAGATGGACTCTATTTCGTAAATGACTGGGGCTCTTACCGAGCGAATGTGTTGTATATATCTGCGAGAAATTTCTACTTCTGCTTGTATTGCGATAAGACCCTGCTGCATTTCAAGCAATCGCACATGAATCTCCCAAGGTGTGATCAGTTTTTTTGAAAAACCATGCCCTATCTGAGTCGGTTTTCTATTCTCTAGCTTGACACCCTTAAAACCCTCAGAGATCAGTGCAGTGATGATTTCGTCCCGTTTTATCTTGACCATAAGGCATAGATGATTAAGCTCGATCTCTTCTTTGCGAATAAAATCCTGCAAACCCTTGATGACACTAATTGTCCTCGGATAGCTTGTTAGAAATTCGGACATTTAGGGTATGTACATTATCACTAAAAGTTAGGAGATATTAAAACTCTATGCAGGTCTGTTAAATATCATTTCTCTGATACTAACTCTAAATTCCTGCGCAGATAAATGTCCTGAAATGGTTCAACAGCCATGTCCTTCCAAGAGAACTTCTTATCTGACCAGATCACATTTGCCCCTCTTACTACTGCAGCAGGCGTAGATTCGTCGCTCTCCCCCATAACTGCTACTCCCATTGTTGCAAGTGCATCTGCTACTGCCTTAAAGGTTACTCTTAAGACGTTGCCAAATAGGTCGTGCCTGCCCCTCAGGTCCTCTACCGGCTCAAAGCCAGCACACGCTATTGCAACGCCTGTAGTGCCTATGCGAGTGGGCATAAGTCGGCTATCTGCTATGACGATACCTACTCTTAGGCCAAGCTTGGCAAGAAACTTGAGTTTTAACTTCTCTGCCGTCGCAAAAGGATCACGCGGATAGAGTATGACATAGCCTCTTGGAACGTTTGATTTGTCGATGCCAGCGTTTGGCGCTATCATACCATCTCGAATTGCAAGCAAAAAACCTGGCACTCCTCCCATTATATATTCAGACTCTCTAAGTACAAGCTCAGCAAGCTTTGCATCCATGTGATTTTTGGTAGCCAGCTCTTTTGCCTTTTTCCTTACTTTTACTTTGCTCAGTTTGACCATAGAGCCTTCGCTCACTGATACAAACTTACTTGAGATGACTACAATGTCGTTATATTTGTAGCCAAACACTTGCAGGCTCTCGAACAAGTCAAACTTACGTCTCTGAGTTTTGATAGGTATTGGCAGGACTTCGATGACCAAGCAGTATATATCGAAGTGCTCTCTACCTTTTGTGCTTTATGTTTGCGCTCTCCAAAGGTTTTAATCCGTCATATAGGCAAAAGCTCACATATATTGCGTGACTTGTTTTGGTAGGAATGACAATTACGGAGAAGATACTTTCCCGGGCCTCAGGCAAGCAAAAGTTGTCACCTGGCGACGTTATGTTTGCCAACGTGGATAAGGTCATGTTACATGATGTGTCGGGCCCAGGTGTAATTAAGGTGTTCAGCGAATGGGAAAAGAAGAGAGGGTTAAAACTTAATCAAATTTGGGATCCTGACAGGGTATGGGTCACAGAGGATCATTTTGTTCCTTCGGCTGACAGAATCTCTGCAGAGAACATCACCAATCTTTCCAATTTTACGAAACGGTATGGCATCAACAAACATTTCAAGTACGGCCTTGGCCAATATGGGATCTGCCACACACTCTCACATGAGGAAGCCATGGTGCTTCCCGGCGAAGTCTATGTTGGAGGCGATTCACATACCAACACCACTGGGGCCATAGGTGCATTTGCTGCAGGCCTGGGACACACAGATATCGCATATGTTCTTATGAACGGCCGGATCTGGTTCAAGGTGCCGGAGACAATGCTTTTCAAGATTGATGGCACCAAGCCAGTCCATATTATGGCAAAGGACATCATATTAAAGATAATTGGCGACATCGGAACCGATGGAGCCAACTACAAGGCCATGCAGTTTGCCGGCAGCATAATGAAAGACCTGCCAATGGAAGAGCGCCTGACGCTTACCAATATGTCTACGGAAGCTGGGGCAAAGAATGGTATTATTGAACCAGATGAAACAACCTATGCATACCTGCGCGAAAGAACAGATGCAAAATATTCTCCTGTGCACGGCGATCCAGACGCACACTATTCCGAGGTATTCACATATGAAATAGAAAAGCTTGAACCTACAGTCGCTAAGCCGTTCTCGCCTGGGAATATCTCTGCTGCTAGGGAACTGCAAGGGACCGAGCTTGATAAGGCATACATTGGGTCATGTACCGGCGCCAAACTAGAGGACCTTCGTGCGGCAGCCGAAATCCTGAAGGACAAAAAGGTCAAGATAAGGACAGAAGTGCTGCCTGCGGCGCAGTCAATCTACATGAAGGCACTAAAAGAGGGACTAATCAACATCTTCATGCAAGCAGGTGCACTTGTGGGCCCCCCTACTTGTGGCGCCTGCTGTGGAGCCCACATGGGAGTGCTTGGTAAGGACGAAGTGTGCATCAGCACCACTAACCGGAATTTTCCTGGTAGAATGGGCCATGTTGAATCAAAGACGTATCTTGCATCGCCTATAGTTGTTGCAGCTTCAGCAGTCACGGGCAGAATAACAGATCCAAGGGATGTAAGAAATTGAATATCACAAGGGGAGCAACATCAAGAGCATGCTAAGAGGCAGAGTTCACAAGTACGACAGTGACAACATTGACACAGACGTAATTATTCCTGGCCCTTATCTGAAGATACACGACCACAAAGAACTTGCAAAACATGCAATGGAGGGGATAGACCCAAGCTTTACGGGAAAAGTATCCCAGGGTGATTTTCTTGTGGCTGGCAACAATTTTGGTTGTGGCTCTAGCCGTGAGCACGCGCCAATAGCCCTTTCTCAGACTGGAATTAAGGCAATCCTTGCACAAAGCTTTGCAAGAATATTCTACAGGAACGCAGTGGATGGAGGGTACTTGCTCCCAATAGAGATCGACAAATCAACAGTCAAGAAAATATCTGATGGAGATGAATTAGAAATAGACATAGCGAAGAACGAGATAACTAACATCACAAAGAATGACCACTACTTGATGAAGCCATTTCCTGAGCTCATAGCAAAAATCGTCGAGGCCGGCGGACTAATAAACTATAAGCCAGACTACTAATCTTTTTTTGGCACCCACTTGTCACCTTTTTTCTTGTATTCTTTTTTTACAGCAGACCACGCGACCCTGTGAGCAACCTGCTCTTTGCTCTGACCCTTACCTCCTCGTCTCTTTGAATGGCTTGCATACTGTTTGAGAGCATTTTTGTGAGCCTTAATGTATATATGCTGCGCTTGAGACGGTAGTGTGTCAATTGCCTTTCTCGTTCTTGCAGATAGGACTGAGCTGCTGCTGCCTCTTCGAGTACGACTGGTACTCCTCTTACCCTGACTACCCCTCATGGTCCTATTA
>DATFBV010000071.1:0-4477 GCA_035253605.1 Nitrososphaera sp. | reverse complement strand
TAGATTCAGGAATAATAGAAGTGATAGAAGGGGAAAGCGATGGTGGAGAAGAAGAAGGAGAAGGAGAGTTACATAATACGAACAGTGAACCATATAGGAGGACATTGAGCGATGGTGACAGTATTACAGTCAACTCATCATAGTCATAAAACCAATTTTCTTAGTATATAATCAAAAATCCTCTAGGAGAAAAATCCTAGCAATGCCAATGCCGTGCTAGGCTGCCGCTTCAGATCTTGGCATCACCAAACGTTTACGAAACCATTCAACAGTATTCCGTATAGCTTTCTCGTGAGGAGTATAGCCAAATGAGGGAAAAGCAGAAGCAAACTTAGTTCCATCCAAAACTAGAGGTTGTTCAAATTCATACAACAATTCCCTCATCTCACGTGCATCTGAATTTACCAAGCTTGCAAATCGCAAGGAGCCGCCAGTTAGTAGCCCTATGTCTGGCTTGGTGCTAGCTGCTTTGAATGCCATTTCGATGAATTGTCTACCAGTAAGCGGTCCAGCACCAGGTACATGCCAGACCTGTCCGTATGCATCCTCATTCATAGCTAGCAGGACTGCAGCTGCAGCTGCATCTTCGATATATATCAAGTCATGAGGTACATTCAAGTTGCCAATCCACAATGCCTTCTTCCCTGCAATAGCATTTTCAAAGATCGGTGCCATCAATCTGTTAACTACGTTTGGTCCATAATAATCTGGGAAGCGCGGGATAACCGCACTTACATCTCCTGCCTTGTGTGCATCCATAAGTCTTCGTTCCATGGAATTTCGAAGCTTACCTTTCTTACTTGTGGCTGCCAGGGGATGATCTTCAGTTGCTGGAATGTTTTGGAATCTCCCGTAACCGTAAACATTTCCAGGGAATACAATCGTCGCCTTAGCTTCTTTCGCACCTGCCAAAATGTTATCTGTTACTTTTGGCATGATCTGTGACCAGTGTTGATAGGGCACATTCACACACTGGTAGATTCTGTCAGCATTGCGGCAAAGTGCATGAACACTTTCTGTATTCAATGCATCGCCTACCTCTATTTCAATCGTCGCCTGTTGTGGAAGAACCTGCTTTGCGCGGTCCAATGACCTCACAACAGACCGAGTAGGCATACCCAATGCAGCCAGCCTTCTTACTATTGCGGCTCCTAATGAACCAGCTGCACCAAACACAACATTTGTTTGGTTCATATTTTTGCCCATGTTATCTGTACTATCTCCCTATGCTTCTTATCAGTTGTCGGACAGGGTGGTCCAGACCATTTGTCAAGACATATTGCCTGTTGTCGAGTTTCTCATTGAAGAAGGGTAAAGCTACCCTGTCCAAGAAATGAAAATCATGCACCCCCATGAGCCAAGATGACTCACCGTATTGATCCATTCTTCCAAGCGACATATCCCCACGATATTCCAAGCAGTAAAGCATGAGAAAGAAAAGAGGCGACTCCCCTATCAAATCGATTTGGCGTGACATACTGAGATGCATTATACCACAGAGCAAACCAAAGGGCAGGATATACAAAGGCAAAGAATTTTGATCGGGGGAATATTCGTATATAGACTCCCATCAGAGAATCTCTTCTGTAGCCCTTGTGGTAATTCCTATATAGCAAAAACTACTTGATCTCTGCTGAGGCCGTGGGTTCAAATAATCCCACAGGAAAAACAGCGGGGCAAAAAATCAGATAGAAGGATCAGCATCAGAAGTTCCACAAGATGTACCTGTAATGCGAGTTAGCAATGATGTAGGACAGACATTTGGTTCCTTACTAGCACTTGCTACTAATGGTACTAGTTAGTTTGCAAATATTATCTTGCTTAACAGTTTTTTCTTATTTTAACCGCTCGGTCATATCTATCCTAGAATCAACGATTTTAATCTGTTCCTCTACCAGCTTCTTGTATCCTTTGAAGAGGATTATCTGCTCTTCGTATGGTACATTCTCAATCATTGTCATCGTATCTTCAAATGCTTCTGCTATATCTTTTACCATTGGACCAAGTTCCTTAATCTTACTAGAGTCTAGTACTGCACTACTGTGATTATGATCGAGAGCTTTATCAAGCTCGTCAAATTTCTTCCTTACCGTAGCTTCTGCTTTAGTACCTAGAGAGTCTAGAAGATCCGACAGTGCTTCTTCTGCTCTTCTAGCCTTCACCGAAAGTATTCTGTTGTAGTCTTCTTCATGCTCTTCTTCTTCTTCTTCCTTTACAAGAGTGGTACGCTCCGAATGTTCTTGAATATTGGTGTCACTGTTTACATCGTTGGCGGAGGCAGATGCAAGAGATTGTTGTTGATTCTTAGGCACTATTATAATATTTTCTTCTTCTCCTTCAATTTTCAGATCACTTGTAGTGGTAGTTGTGGTCTTGCTAGTAGTAACGGAGGCATCAGCAGGAGTCTGTTTATCTCTTGATGGTACTGTATCCTTTGTTTCTTCAGTACCCATATATACGAATATGCTACATTTGAAATTTATAAGCATTATAGCAGGTAACTGAGCTTTCTTATTTTGAGAAGATTGGCTAAAAGTCTATGAGCTGAGGAGAACAAATATTTGTCAAATGGGAGTTGAAAGCCCAAACTTCAACAACCGACAATCATGAATGCTTTGCATAATCCCTTCATGAATTAACGCAAATAATGATGGGGGATGCGTTCATATCCTCCTCTTCCTTCCTGAAATTTTGTAGCTAATATTATTTGATTTATTCGCTGCCTAGATTGTTTTTTCTAAATTTACTGTACTGCAGATTCCATCAATCTTTGTTAGACGTGATATTAGATGGACCCTTTCTGTCCTTTAGATTTGTCTCATCAACTATCTTTATGACAATTGTATTGCCTGCTCTATTGAATATCCTCTGCAGCTTCTCATCTATGAATATCCATCCCAATATAACATCAATTACAAGGAAGGGTTAGAGGCACAACTGAAACCACAGCTGGAGCAAGTAGAGCTGCTGCCACATAGACAAGTGATATGTGAATGAATTTCTCTAATAGGATTTAACAAGTCATAAATACAATTGGGATGCTAGTCTTTGAGGAAAATGTCTAAGGCTATAATAGATAGGAGAAAGGACGTTACAGTAGTAGTAGCAATATTTTCGTTACTATTGCTACCAATGTTAGCAGTAAACCCAAGAGGATTTGACCTCAATAACTTTGCAGCTATGGCACAAGGGGAAGATGCATCATCATCCTCATCGTCTAACCAAACTGAAACAGTAGTAGTAAATACCCCACAAGAACAAGCTAATCTTATTCGCTTTGATATACTTGATTTTGAAGCATGGAACAATCGAAATTGGACACTTTTCCAAGAGCTACATAGTCCCGATGTGCTGGTTGTAGACTTCAATGGCAATACAACAAGGGGTATTGACCAACATCTACAATTGGCAATGGAAGCAGTAGCTGCTGATCCAGAGAGCAAAATATTGGCTCATCCGATTAAGATTGCGGCAAAGGACTGGACAGCGGTGACTGGAACATTACCTGGAAATCTAACAATGATCACACTTGCAAGATGGGAGGATGGCAGAATCGCCGAGGAATACCTATTCCTTCAGAGTCCATCACCAATGATGAATCAGACGGTATCTGGTCAATAATAATAGTAGCAGCAAAGAATGAAAAACAACAGATGCTTAGCTAAAAAGAGCAAAGCCTAAAAAGCTAGCTAAGGTCGTGGGTTCATCAATCCCACCCAGTTCATCTCTTCACGCAAGGAAACTACGGTATTAAATTGAGTTTGTTTTTGGGTAAATGTCGGACAAAATGACTCACAATGCTTTAGGTAAATCAGGTAGAAGGAAGTTTGATAGATATTTGACCTTCCTAGGATTTATCCTTCAGCTTGCTCTTGCAGGTACGTCTATCTTGTGTTGGAGCCGCTACCTCTTACAGCAAGATCTTGTCTTTAATAATTATTATTATTATTATTAACGGACTTTGTAGCTGTCAAGTCCTGGTGAAGCGTCTATTTTGTGTATTTGAAATATTTGTGTTTTTGGAGGGGATGCATTGGCTTTCTGAAAAGTAGGTTTCAGACGAGTGTTCAAAAAATTGTTCCACTGTTCCTCAGATTCCCAAACCTCTGCAACACAAAACTTGCCAGAGTCATCAAATGACGCTGCGTGGAACAATATACCAGGTGGAGGTTTACCTTCCCACATCACTTCTCTTCGAACGTTTTCATACATGTCTTTAGTCATACCATCTCCTGTATGGATTGTGAGAATGGTCATATTGAGCTGTCATGATTTAATCTTATATGCATTGCTTAACATTCTTCATATGGTGATATGGCTTTGGTAACTAAGAGATTTTATGCAGACAAGTCATATCTAACATTCTCCAATTCTCTTCTTCCCATAGCCATCCATTTAGTACGACTTAAAAAGAGTAGTCTAAGAAACCTAGCATTGCTAAGGTCGTGGGTTCAAATCCCACACTGTCTATTTCTTT
>DATFBV010000070.1:0-11008 GCA_035253605.1 Nitrososphaera sp. | reverse complement strand
CTCAGGTCTTTCTACGCGAAGCCCAAGGATTCCAGTAGCCTCAGCCAGCTTTGAGAAATCGGTCTCGATGAGACTTGTGCCATGGGTCAGTATCCCAGCAGCCTTCATCTCTAGTTCCACAAAACTCAGCGCTCCATTGTTGAACACGACAATCTTGACAGGCAACTTCAATTGCTTTAAGGAAAGAAAATCGCCCATGAGCATTGAAAATCCACCATCACCTGCGAGACAGATTACCTGACGTTTGGGATAAACTTCCTGGGCTCCTATAGCCTGCGGCAGGGCATTTGCCATGGAGCCATGCGAAAAGGATCCCAGTAGTCGGCGACTGCCATTCATCTTAAGGTACCGTGCTGCCCAAAGTGTAGGAGTACCAACGTCGCAGGTAAAGATTGCATCGTCTGCTGCTACATCATTAATGATTTTTGCAACGTACTGAGGATGAATTGGGGTTCGTCCAGGCTCGCCTACGGCATAAGAGTCTAGATCCCTGCGAGATTTCTTGTAATGATTCAATGATGCCCTTAGATGTCCTTTGTCCCTTTTTTGATTGAGCAAAGGTTTCACTGCGACTAAAGTTTCACGGACATCACCTACCAGCCCAAGATCTACCTTCGTTCGTCGACCTATTTGCTCGCCTCGAATGTCGACTTGAATTATGTAAGCATAAGTAGGGAAGAATTGCTGGTATGGAAAGTCAGTGCCAAGCATTAGCAGTAAGTCAGAGTCCATCATAGCATGATATCCAGATGAAAAGCCAAGCAGTCCAGTCATACCTACGTCATATGGATTATCGTATTCAATGAACTCCTTTCCTCGCATTGCATGGACAATCGGAGCCTGGAGAAGGCCTGCTACCTGAATTAGTTCCGAATGAGCACCTGCACAACCTGCACCACCCAGAATGGTTACTTTCTGCGCGGAATTGAGAATTTCTGCAAGCTTTGCGATTTCTTTTTTAGACGGACGAATTATCGCCTTGGGTTGCTCGAAAGGTATGAATGGTCTGCTGGAAACAGCTTCCTGCAGCGCAATATCTCCTGGCAGAACAATGATCGCGACCCCGCGTAGGGAAACTGCAGTTCTCATTGCAATGTCGAGGACACGTGCAGCCTGATCAGGATGAGAAACCAGCTCACAGTATTGACTGCACTCACTGAATAGAAGTTCAGGATGAGTCTCCTGAAAGTATGCACTTCCAATTTCCCTTACAGGAATGTGTGCCGCAATTGCTAGTACTGGCACCCTGTTGCGATAGCAGTCGTAGAGTCCATTAACTAGGTGTGTGTTACCTGGCCCGCAGCTCCCTGCACATACAGCAAGGTTTCCTGTAAGATGAGCTTCCGCTCCAGCCGCGAACGCGGCAGTCTCCTCATGGCGGACGTGTATCCAGGAAATATCCTTGTCATGCTCCCGTATAGAATCAGTTATTCCGTTTAGGGAATCGCCGGAGATACCATATATCCTCTTTACTCCTGATGCTATCAATGATTCGATGATGATATCTGCAACATTCTTCTTCTTTGCCAATATTTTTGACCCCCTTGGGTTGTTACGGTTGTCTTTGAAGCATTAAAATAGTTTTGATAAGTACATTGATACGATTTTTCGATGTTAAGCCTCCAGCCCTTTCACTGCGTTGGCTTGTTATTCCTCTGCGATAGTGATTGTTTCTTCCTCTCGTGAAAGACTAGATGCTACGATGTCTCTACTCAGTAGATGCTATTCTGGGGTATTCCTGTTGACAGGATAACTACAATGTATAATAATATTTGTCAAGCACCATCATGCAGTCTC
The DNA here is from genome assembly GCA_035253605.1 of Nitrososphaera sp. Lineage (GTDB taxonomy): Archaea > Thermoproteota > Nitrososphaeria > Nitrososphaerales > Nitrososphaeraceae > Nitrososphaera. The sequence goes on along the minus strand of DATFBV010000070.1, from coordinate 9,211 downwards.
CTGTATAGGTCCTGGTTGTGATATGCCTTATGGAACCAAAAAGTTGTTATCATCAATGCTCCAATAGGGCATTAACAGGTCAATGGAGAAACCAGAATCAATTATTGTAATACATCAATCTGGAAAGGACTTGATGTCCGATCCCACCTTGAACAAGGGGACGGCCTTTACTGAGGAAGAGCGAACCGAATTCAATCTACATGGGTTGTTGCCACCAGTACTCGAGACGCTAGAACAACAATGTGTGCGGGCATATGAAGCATACAAGAGGAAGGATGACGACTTGGAGCGGCACATATTTTTGCGAGCGGTACAGGACACAAATGAGACCCTTTTTTACGCTCTGCTTTATAGCCATATTACTGAAATGGCTCCGATTATCTATACACCAGTTGTTGCACAGAGCGCCATCAATTTTTCACATATTTACCGTCGTCCTCGCGGTCTATTTTTATCATATCCGCTTGCAGACAAAATGGACGAGATAATAGAAAACCGGCCCTACCGTGACGTGGATGTGATCGTTGTAACGGATGGCGAACGGGTGCTAGGAATAGGTGACCAGGGAGCTGGGGGTATGAGTATTCCCATTGGCAAGCTTTCACTTTATACAGCGATTGGTGGGATTGATCCCAGGCGAACTCTTCCAATTCTGCTTGATGTTGGTACAAACAATCAGGAGCGGTTGCACGACCCAGAGTATATCGGATGGCGTCATGAAAGAATAACTGGTCAGCAGTACTGGGATTTTGTGGACAAGTTTGTATCTTGTATCAAGCGAAAGCTTCCAAACATCTTGCTGCAGTGGGAGGACTTTGCAAAACCACATGCTCGTCCAATCCTTGACAAATATCGTGAAAGCCTCTGTACCTTCAATGACGACATTCAGGGCACTGCCGCAGTTACGCTAGGCGGGATATACAAGGCACTGAAAATTACAGAAAAGAAATTCTCAGATCAGCAGATTGTTATTCTAGGTGCCGGGAGCGCGGGGACTGGAATTGCAGAGTACATCTTGCAGGCAATGATAACTGAAGGAATGGATGAGGATAAAGCCCGGCGCCAATTCTTTATCTTGGATAGCAAGGGACTTTTGCAGACGACACGTACAAACCTGTCAGAGGTTCAACAGAAGTTTGCACAGCCTTCTGAACTGGCTTCAGATTGGAGTACAAGAGAAGGTAAGAAGATAGGACTGACTGAGGTTACCAAGAATATTTCTGCAACCATCCTTATAGGCGTTTCAAGCCAGCCCAATCAATTTACCGAGTCGATTATTAGAGAAATGGCAAGCAAAGTTGATAGGCCCATTATTTTTCCCTTATCAAATCCATCTGATCGCGCAGAAGCCGCGCCAAAAGATCTCATTCGATGGACAGAGGGTCGTGCCCTAATAGCTACAGGAACAGAGTTTCCGCCAGTTTCATTTAACGGTAAAACATTCAAAATAGCACAATGCAACAATTTTTACATATTTCCTGCTATCGGTCTGGCTGCGGTCGCTTCTCAAGCAAAGAGGGTCACCGACAAGATGATGATAGCAGCAGCAAGTGCTTTGGGTAATTTTCAAGGTGCCAAGGGCAACAATGATGAAGATGGTGATGATGCTGATGCTGAATTACCGTTGCTACCACCAATAGAGAACATGAGAGATGTTGCTATTCATATTGCAATAAAGGTTGCACTTCAGGCCCAACAAGACGGCGTCGCGCAAGAAATGAGTGAGCAAAAGATATCGGATCAAATCCAAAAAAAATTCTGGATTCCAGAATATGGCAATTACAAAGTCGCAAAGAAGTAGGTCTCGAATCAGAGGATTAGTCAGCAATAGAGTTTGGCTTGAAAGAGCGCCAGAGCTTTATAGAGTATATAGAGTAAGTTGAAAAATAGTTCTCAATAGTCATTGTAAGTATAAATGAAGAGAAAGAATATAGCTACAGTTATCAAAAATAAAATATATTAGGAATGATTACGTGAGAGCGGATGCCATTTCTTGGAAATCCTGAATTTGGAGTAGAGTTTTCTCCAATAGGTTGGGTGAAGTTCGCCGAAGATTGCAATAGTAAAGGGTATGACATTAAAGGACTAAATGAAGTAAGATCCAAAATGAATCAAGCCATGAAGGAGAGAAAACCAACTATAGTTTTGAAAGAAAGAAATACATACACATCATGTTGACAAGAAGTGTCAAGGTAGAAAATAATAAAATGGCTGAGCATATGAAAAAACAATCTAATTACTCTTGTGATGTTTTAATTATAGGTGGTGGATCTGCTGGTCTTCGAGCTGCGATTGGAGCTCATGATGCTGGTGCTAATGTTATCATAATTAGTAGAAGTAAAAGAGGTGATCCTCACACAACACTTGCAAGAGGTGGTATCAATGCAGCGCTTGGTACGATGGATCCAGAAGATAACTGGATGATACATGCACTTGACACCTTGAGAGAAGGCGAGTTTATTGCTGACTATGAAAAAGTTGAGGTACTCTGCAAAAATGCACCCGATGCTATAAAAGAACTAGTTAATTGGGGTGCTAGATTTCACAGAGAAAAAGATGGTAGACTAACACAGCGGTTTTTCGGAGCTCACACCTATAGAAGGACTGTATTTTACGAAGATTGGACTGGTCTGGAAATAATCCGTGTATTGATGGAGCAAGTAAATAAGCGGAAAATCAAAGTAATAGACAATGTTTACATTACAAAATTATTAAAATCAGATGATGATGATGGTGATGATGTAAATGGAGAAAGACCATTATCATCAACAGCGACACAAGAAGAAGAAGTGGTAAAAGAAGAAGTCATAGGAGCAGTTGGCGTAGATATCGAAAATAAGGAATTTGTGACATTTGAGTGCACGTCTTTAATCCTTGCAGCTGGTGGATTTACACGAGTCTATCCAGTAAGTAGTTCTAGGATTTTTGAAAACTACGGAGAAGGCATAGCTCTAGCATATGAAGCAGGTGTAGATTTAGTAGATATGGAGATGGTGCAGTTTCATCCTACTGGAATGGTTTGGCCAGTGAAAGCAGTGGGCGTGCTGGCCACAGAAGCAATACGTGGTGAAGGAGGTATTCTGTTAAATTCAAAAGGTGAGAGGTTTATGAAAAATTATGATCCTGAAAGAATGGAGCTAGGACCACGCGATGTAGTGGCTCGTGCTGTTTATAATGAAATAATTTCTGGAAGAGGTACTGAGCATGGTGGAGTTTGGTTAGATGTAACCCATCTACGAAAGGAAGTAATTCAAGACAGGCTTCCCACCATGTATAAACAGTTCCAAGAACTTGATGGAATTGATATATCCAAAGAGAAAATGGAGGTTGGACCTACTGCACATTACTCTATGGGGGGAGTCGTAGTAGATATAAAGTGTAGAACAAAGATTAAGGGTTTATTTGCTGTTGGAGAAGTAATAAGTCAGATTCATGGTGCTAATCGTTTAGGTGGAAATAGCTTACTAGACACAATAGTTTTTGGAAAAATTGCTGGTGAAGAAGCAGCAAGATTGGCAAAGCAAGGAGTGGGAGATACAAAGAAAACTGAGGCACCATCACCACCACAATCGAATATCGATAACCATAAAAAAGGATTTGATGATGATTATGGAGGAATCTTTGTAGTTAAGGAACCAATTAACTTTCGTAATGATATACAAGAACTAGTGAAACAGAATGCAGGAATAATAAGAGAAGAGACAAAGCTCCAAAATGGATTAAAAAGAATTTTGGAATTAAAGAATGAGTTTTATTCTAAAGATAATATTATAGAAGTATTCAAAATTGATGATAATAATTCTGAAAATATTGTTATAACTTGGCAGGTAAAATCATCATTAGTTGCTTGTGAGGCCATAATTAGGAGTGCCTTGATGCGACAAGAGAGTAGAGGAGCTCACTTTAGATCTGACTTTCCAAAACTTGATGATGAAAGATTTAAGGTAAATATCTATTGCAGAAAGAAAGGAAAGAGAGTATCTGCAGCTTCAGCAGAAATGGTACTGTTTAAACAGAATGTGAAACAAATTAAGGAACCGTTGTCAGATTTGCTTAACGTACATGCCAAAGCAGCACACAAACGTGAATTCGAATAGCAATATTAATAGTAATACGTAAACTAATTTCAAAGATAAATATAGCAGCTAAGAGTTACAATCTGCGGTCAAACTACAAAATCAAAATATGTTCGGTTAAATAACATGCCGTACTTCCAATGAATGAAGGCAGACATATGACGGTTGAGAATGTAACGTCAAAATCATGGGAACAAAAGGTTACAAGATCGCAAACGCCTGTTGTTGTAAACTTTTCAGCAATCCGATGCGGTTTTTGCAAGGCACTTGAGCCACTGTATAACAGGTTGTCAGAGCACTATGCCGGCAAAATGAATTTCCTGAAGCTGATGGTTGACGACCCCCAGAACCATGAGGTATTGCACCGGGCTTCTATTGAAGGCACTCCTACACTCAAGTTCTATTGCAGGGGGAGAGAAGTGGGAGAACATGTAGGTTATGCTATCGAGCCTGTGCTAAGAGGGAAAATCGATACTGCACTTCAAGAGATGGAATCGTGCCTGCAAAATAGTACACCAGTTGGGAAATGAAAAACAAAAAAGAAAAATTAGAGGCAAAAGCAAGTAAATATCGTCGTTGCCTTGAAACATCCTATGCAGTCGTGATTTTTGATTTGAGCTCAGCCGTAAAATCTGGTGTCAGGTCAGAATCCTTTATTGCGTGTTCAGCCTTGCCATGTACTAAGACTTTGTTCATTACCCCTGCGCTCGAGCTTTGAGGGCATGGGAAAAAAGCCGATTTGGCAGATGTACAACGGCTCCTTGGCGTTGGCTACCTAATAACTCAATAATGGAATTATATGAGCGAACCCGCATGCAACCTCTTCCTCTCCTGCTCTTCCTCTTCTTTTTTAAAAGCTCCGTTGAAATTTTGAATTAGATTGTCATTAATGGCTACCTATTGAAGTTACTCTGATCCAAAGATTACAAGTCTTATTAGTTTTGTAAACTTGATGATTATAGGTTATGCTAAGAGTAGCCATCATTTTAGGAAGCACCCGTCCTGGCCGTAATGGCGAGGCAGTAGCTCAATGGGTGCACAATATTGCAAATAGACAAAGAAATAACGATGCCGAGTTTGAATATATTGATATTAAAGACTTCAACCTGCCACTTTTTGATGAACCGATTCCACCTTCGCAAGGTCAGTACAGCAAAGATCACACTAAAGCATGGTCGGCGAAAATTGACTCTTTTGATGCTTATATCTTTGTGACGCCGGAATACAACCATGGAATCCCAGGCGCACTAAAGAATGCGATAGACTACCTTTACAGGGAATGGAATAACAAAGCTGCTGGGTTTGTCAGCTATGGCAGCGCTGGTGGTGTACGCTCAGTTGAACATTTGCGTCTGGTTATGGCAGAACTCCAGATTGCAGACGTGCGCGCGCAAGTCACGTTGTCACTGTTTACCGACTTTGAAAACTTTACAACGTTTAAACCCGCTCCATACCAGGAGCAAGCGGTCAATACCCTGCTTGACCAAGTCATATCATGGGGTACCGTTATGAAGGCTCTTCGGACGAAAAAATTAGGCGAGTATGCTCCTTCTGCTGCAGCATCATAAAATTCCAATACCCGCAGAAAGGAAGGCTTAATCTTGAGATACTGAATACGTAACTCTATAGTAAGTTCATGTCATAGGATCAGGTTGGATTTGAGTTTAGCTTGGAACAATTCATTGCGACGCCTTAGATGTTAGCATCGATGAAACGAATGGTTAATCTTTGCATTGCATGAAGGTTCCCATTTGGAAAAATGAGAAACAAACTCTCCTGCAGATGATATGTCTCAGGTCTCAGGAATAATACTATTGTCTTTATGTCTAATGGATGAAACCATGTGATTGCTTTTGTTTGCACCATAAACCTAAGTCATATAACATCGCTGCCTTAAATGCATCTATGCCACTTGATACAGAATTTCCTAAAAATCACCGATTAATAGGCAAGCACAAGCATGCAGACAGTGAGCACTTTCATTTCGATTGCGGACCAGGAAGGGCAGCAGAAGCTGCAGAAAATGAAGAGCGGCTGGTCGCCTCCACATGCGCATTAGCAAAATTTTAACAGTTAGAGGGTTTGAAAAGGGGTTTCTATGGTGAAAGGTTGTTACTATTCTAGCAACGCAGAGGAGAAAAATGAGCAAAGAGTATTTGTTCTCTGCAATTCGTGTTTTTGGTGCACATCATTATTACTATCATTTGACAATTTAGTTCCAGAAAACATGCTTATCAAACAATGTTTCCTTTGTGGAAGCAATAATCTTTTCATCAAGTCAATAAGGAAGTCCACAGCCCTTAGGTAGATGAGCTCTATATATCCTGTAGCAGGATGAAGCTAGAACCAATTGTAGTTTCACGAGAAGTATTGTCATCGTAAAATCAGCCATATACTGGATATCATTAAGTTCCTCGCAGTTATCTATGCGATCAATAACATGGACAACCAACTGGAAGAACTTGACAGGGGCGAAATCAGAAGCTTGTGGCTTTCTTTTTAATTTAAGAACCTTTCTCAAAATTACCTATGATTACTATGTTGTATATGTAACAAGACAAATATAGCAATAGCCCGTCATCAATGGGTTCTAGCCATGCTTTCTGCTGATGTTACTCATCGTAAAAGAACTGCTACTATGACCTTTAGAATTGATGAACATATACTGAATCTGCTGAAAAAGGAATCAGAGCGAAGAGACATCAGCCTAAACATTCTAGTTAACCATGTTTTAAAGCAGTATGTAGAATGGGATATGTATGCGTGCAAGGCAGGAATGGTTCCTGTAGCAAAGCCTGTCGTTTCTGCATTATTTGATAAGATGACGCCGCAGGAGACTATAGAGCTAGCCTCAAAAGTGGGACACAGCGCTATTCATGATATTGCTCTTTTTATGAAGAGTAAGATGGATCTTCAATCATTTCTATCATGGTTTGAGATGAAAATAGAGAATTCTTCTATTGAATTTAGCCATAGGCTTGTGAATCATACACATACGTATGTGATCAAACACGAGCTTGGTTATAATTGGTCTCTGTATCACAAGATACTACTTGAGCTAATGTTTAGTCGGGTTTTTGAAAAACAAATTGATACCTCAGTATATGATACTACTCTGACCTTCCAATTTCAAGAATAAGATAGGAAAGCCAACCATAGCTTAGTTCTCACTTTGTAAGTTAAGCACGCCACCCACATGCTGTTCGTAAGTCTTTGTCATCTTAGTCGTTTGCATACGATTGCAATGTATACTGATATTTTATAATCTTGCTCTCTTTAGAAGCTATTTTGACGTATGGCTGTTGTCTGGTTTAAAGGCCAGATCATGCGTCGATCGCAGAAGCTGTAGATCCACCCCTGGACATGGCTATTCTATCACCTGGGACATAGGCCAAGTTGGGTGGATCTACATTACATCTAAACAACATCTGTAGTTAGAAATACCTTTGATTACTTTGGTTGATTGTGAGCTACGTTATAATATTCATTCTGCGCCAAAAGAACGGATGGAATTTCCAAACTCTAGCATGAACAAAAGACAACAGTCAGTCAAGCAATTCTATCTCAAATATAGAGAAGTCATTCTATTCAACAAAAATATCATTATTGCAGGTGTTGCTTCAATTATTGCAGATGCAGTAGTAGTTCATTATTCTGCGGCAGCTCTCAGCAACGGTATTCTTATTTCTCTCATCTCTATAATAACTGACACAGGAATATATCTTGCAGTATTCGCCTGTCTCTTCTATATTGATAACAGGAATAAGTATATTGATATTGTTACAGGGAAGAGAGATTCAACTAGGTTGAAGCAGGACGCAAGGAAAATAGTGACTGCTCTGGGTGTTTCTGAAGTGGTCTACATAATAAGCAAATTTGTATCAATCTATCTGTTGCTACAGACAAACGCAGCTGCACCTTACCAAGTTGCAATGCTTACCACCCTAGTGGCATGGGTATTTTATATGATTACAGCAAACCTAATGGTAAGGGCTCAAAAGTTGTTCTAGTGAAATAGTGCTATACTGTTGGCATTGTAAATTTATGTGATATAACACAAAATATATATGGTCATCTAAGAAATCAATTAGTCAATCTTGTGACTAATTTTACTTATATCCGTTGATTCTATAAGCAAGCTAAACATACAATTGTTTAAATCCACCTGATCTTGTGAAAATACAGAGCCATAGCCACTGCTCCAGCAGATGAAACTATCACTATTACAATAAAAGTTGTGTACCTTCCTAGGAATTTCAAAGACTCGTCTTCAATTACTGGTATATCGACATTCATTCCATAAAGTGAGCTCATTATTGTAATAGGCAACGATAGAGTAAAAACTATCGTGAGAATTGCAAGTATTTTGTTAGACCTGTCTGTGCCATGCAAATAGTCGGTGTCTTTGTATATCTCTATAGTTTCTTTTGATTCTTCAAGTGTCTCTATTACTTTATCGATGTGGTCATTTACATCGTCAAAATATAGTGTTAAATCTTCTTCTGAAAATCGACGTATGTCTTTCGTCGAAATCTCATTCAGAGTTCTTTTTAAAGGAATAGCAATCCTTCTAAGTACTGTTATCTGCCGCCTTATGTACGAAATCTCTCCAGCTGCATTTGCCTGTTCATCAAATACCACATCTTCAATATCCTCTATGTTGCCAACAATCTTTCTGACAAGATTAAGAAGATCGTCGGTAAGAGCGTCGATAATGCTATGAAATAGATAGCCTGCTGATCTTCCCATCAGCTCTTGCCTAGCTTGGTTGCTTTGGATGCACTGCTGAAATATCTCTGAAATCGGCTTGAGTTCACCCTGATGAACAGTAACCAAGTAACCTGAGCCAATAAATGAAGCAAGCTGGCTAGATCTAGGTATTCTTTCTTTTTCTAAAGTAGGAAAGTTCAGTATCACAAAGATATGGTCTTCATACCGGTCAATTTTTGGAATTTGAATCTTGGATAGGCAGTCTTCGAGGTTGAGTTCATGAAAGGGGAATCTCTCAGCCAGTCTTTTCATTTCATCTCGGGTAGGTTTGGCAATATCTATCCAAATGAAGCCATTATTTTTTACCTCAAGCAAGATATAAGAGTGATACACATCAGACACGGATTTAAAGTTGAGAATGGTAT
>DATFBV010000069.1:0-3924 GCA_035253605.1 Nitrososphaera sp. | reverse complement strand
CTGCTACTATTACGATGGCTCACAACTTTTGTTATTCTGCGTCGTCTGTACTTGAGATCAATCCAAACTTTGCACTGTTCTACCAATTCCCTTGTCAAAAAGACATAGCGGTCTGTACGTGTCTTTGTGAACTCACCTCGTATTCTCACAAATGCTTGACGATTATTGTTGTTTTTATTATTATCATTGTCAAAATCAAAATCCTTATACCTCAATGCCAAGGCTTCAGTCGCTCGCATACCTGTAGCTGCAAGCAGCATTAGATAGGTCTTGAGCTTAATATCAGAGCACTTGAGTAGGATGTCACGTATCTCCTCTTTCCCTATAGGTTCTTTGCGACGTACGACAGCTTTGGGCAATCGCACTCTCAACTTAAATTTACGAGGGCTAATTTCTATGTCATGATATTCAAGAAAGTTTCTAGCAGTTATGACAAAGGACCTTATAGTATTTGGATTCTCTATACCCTGCTCTTCTTGAATATATACGACAAAGCCAGACAGGAGATCATAAAGGTCAGTAGTGTTGCTGCTGCTGCTGCTGCTGCTCCTCTTTAATTCTTCGACAACTTGATCAAGTGATGTCATTGTCGTTTTTATTTTTCGATCTTGGTTTTGTTGTTGATATTGCTGTTGATATGCTACTACTACGTATTTTTCAAATTTGGATAGCCTGTATTCATATTCTACAGCAGTCCTCTTATTTGCTTGCTGGATGTTTTTGATATATTTGGCGAGACAAAGACTTGTAGGTTTTCTGTTGGTTGCGGCAGCAGTCATCGTTGCAGCTGTTGTTCTCAAGCTTCCTAACACTATACAGAGATCAGCTTTAAGCCTTTAGTTGATTATGTATTAATAAGCATCAACATTGGAGTTGATAAAGCCACTTAGTTTGCAGAAGCGGAAAATATCTAAACACAATAGGGTCGACTTTAAGCAGCATTTTAAGCATTATAATTTGAATTATTACCTGGTAAGCAACTACAAATTGTGTTAGGAAGGAGGAGAAGGACCTCTTACTCCTTGTCTATAAACTCATCGGGTGATGGCGGCTCTGGATTAAGGCCCTTTCTCTTTCTCACATCTGCAACTAGTGGCCTAAATATCGAGTTTGGAACCGCCTGCCATGACTTAAAAAAGGTGTTCCACATAGCCTTGCCTGCAGTTGCGCCTCTCATCTTTTCTGACAGATCAAATGTCTCAGATGCAGGTATTTCACCCTGCATGATTGCAATAATGCCCTTCTGCTCGACATTCAGTAATTTGCCCCTTTTGCTGGAAAGCACACTTGACACTTGGCCTATCAGGTCCTGGGGACATTTGACTTCTATACCAAGTATTGGTTCTAGCAGCACAGGGTCGGCAATCAACATTGAGCCAAGCATCGACCTCCTTGTGGCCGGCATCAGCTGAGCAAGACCTCTGTGGGCCGGGTCTTCATGAGGGACGAAATGATGCAGAACAAACTTGATTCCCCTTACTGCTTCATGGGCAATAGGACCACTGCGAATAACATCATCAAACCCTGATCGTATAGAGTCCATAGACTCGTGTAGGAATTGAACACCCTTTGTCTCATCTACTAGCATGTTGCCGCTGACGTCAATTGCTGCAACACTCCTTGCTTCATCTGCCTCCCACCCCTTCTCGCGCAATATCCTGGCCATCTCCTTCTTGTCCATATCTTCCTTAAGTTTACCAGTCCTTATCATGTCAAGAACATCGTCTGGCAGCGCCTCAACGCGCATGAATATTTTGTTGTGTTTGTTTGGAGACTTGCTCATTATTGGGCCTGCCTTTGCCCTTATTGTCTCACGGTAGTTTATCAGAGGCTGGGTCGTGACAATGTCAAGACCTGCCTCCTGCAAAAGAGATGTAGCTATTTCTAGATGAAGTACACCCATACCTGCCATCAGCGTTTCGCCAGTCTCTTCGTTTATCTTTACTATAAGGTTAGGGTCTTCTACAGTCAGTCTGCGCAGAGCCTCGACTAGCTTAGGCAGATCCTTGGGGTGCTTTGGCTCTACTGCAATAGTGACTACAGGCTCTGAGACGTATTTGATGGATTCAAATGCAACTGATCCCTTCACAGTCGAAAGGGTTTCGCCTGCAACTGCATAGTCGAGTCCAAGCAGCGCCGGAATGTTGCCTGCCGGCAAAAAGCTCACAATCTCTCGAGTATTGCCCATGTATATGTTGACAGACTGGACCCTGCCTGGTCTCTTTGCGTCTATTAGATATATTTCGTCACCATCCTTGATAGTGCCAGAGTAAAGCCTTCCAGTAGCGACCCTGCCAGCTTGAGGGTCGACATTAATTGTAGTCACCATCATGAGTGCAGGTCCCTTTTCGTTACACTCTACTAGGGCCTTGCCAATATCAGAGTTGAGCTCGCCAGGCCAAATCTTGGGGATCCTGTATCTTTGTGCAACATGAGGCGGCGGGTGGTGTTCTACAACCATTCCAAGTACTGCGTCTGACAGTGGTGCTCTTTCCGCAAGCGTCTTGATCGCGGTTGGATCGTTGCTCATGTAAGCGTCATAAACATCTTTGAACTTGATACCTTTCTTTTGGGCCATCTTGAAGTTAAATCCCCATCTGTCCTTAGCAGAGCCGAAGGCTACGCTGTTTCCCTGAATACTTACCTTCCACTTTTCCTTGATTTCCGGCTCGGCGTAAATGTCAATTAGCTGGTTAAAGTGGTTGATGATATTGATCAGCCACCTTTGCATCTCATCTGGATTCAGCTTCAACTCTTTGACGAGTCTGTCTATCTTGTTAATGTAAAGCACAGGGCGTACACGCTCCTCTAGGGCCTGCCTTGTAACGGTCTCTGTCTGAGTCATTATGCCTTCTACGGAATCAGAAACAACAACCACACCATCAATTGCACGAAGTGCACGAGTCACCCTGCCAGTAAAGTCAATGTGACCTGGGGTATCTATCATGTTAATAACATATTCCTTGCCTTCAGTTTCGTAAAATAGTGTGACATTTGCTCCTCTAATTGTCATTTGGCGGTTCTGCTCAAGCTTCATAGAGTCAAGCGCCAGAGCCTGACCTGCTACAGATGGAGATATAATACCCGATGCTGCTAGCAGGCTATCACTCATGGTTGTCTTACCATGGTCAACGTGGGCAATGACGCCAAAGTTACGTATCTGATCCTTATTACCAATTATTCTCAAAATATCTTGAGTTGACTTAAACTTAGGCATATGATCAAGCGAAAAAAGTTTGGTGCAGGATTATTAAATGTTGTTCCAGCCAAGAGATGAAAGATTCAACGGTTTAATAGTGACAGAAGCGACCAAAGAAATGACAAATGGATATAACTGTTGGCCATACACCAGATGCAGATGACGCTTTCATGTTCTATGCACTTGCATCCGGTAATCTCGGATCCATCTTTGCGGTAAAGAATGTCATACAGGATATTGAAGCATTGAACCGACGCGCATTGAAACATGAACTAGACGTGACAGCAGTGTCAGCTCACGCCTACGCCTATCTAAAAGATTACGTCATACTAAAGAGTGGAGGCAGCTTTGGGCTCAATTATGGACCACTTGTCATTACAAGAAAGGAAAATATGATGTCTCCAGCTCAATTGGAAAATGCAACAATTGCGATTCCTGGCAAACTCACTTCAGCAAACCTGCTGTTGAAACTGGCAGTTGGCAAATTCAAAGAAAAGGTGGTGCCATTTGAGACAGTATTGGATGCAGTCGCCAGAGGAAATGCAGACGCTGGGCTTGTAATACATGAGGCTCAAATAGCATATGATAAGACCAAATTTGCTAGTGCCTTGGACCTTGGCCATTGGTGGTCCAATAATACTGGCAACCTGCCTGTGCCACTTGGCATCAATGTTGCAAGCACCCGAACTATGAGCATAGCTCAAATAAAGCAATTTAGTGACCTT
>DATFBV010000068.1:0-9855 GCA_035253605.1 Nitrososphaera sp. | reverse complement strand
CCATAGTAGATGTTTGAACCATTTCTTCGGGCCTTGACCACGTTCCTCTGTCTTAGCACAGCCAAATGCTGCGAAACATGTGCTTGTCTCATGCGAAGCTTCTTTGCTAGAGCACCGACAGTTATCTCACCCTCCTGTAGTTCGTTTATGATTCTAAGCCTAACAGGATTGGACAGGGTCTTACAGACGTCAGCATGAAGTTCAAAAAGCCTTTCCTGTTTCATAAAATATCATATCTACCTTATCATATTCAGATACTTGAATATAAGTAACAGATTTGCTGAACCTTCTCCTTGTTCTAAAGATAAAATTAGAAGGTCAGCACCTTATCTGACTCTTCAACAATCTTGAGCATGTCCTTCATTGTAGAGATTGGACAAGCGGCAAATTGCATCTGACGTGATTTGATGCATGTGCCGCAAGCAAGCATTGTGCCACTTAGTTCATTAAACTTTCGAAGCTGTTCCTGCACATTAAATTTTTGGCTTTTGACCTTTTCTATTTCAACGCCGCCTCCAAGCAAAAAGATTTTCACTTGATGCCCTTCCAAAATTGCAGTGTTTGCAAATCTAAGAGCATTCCACACAAGCTCGGGGTCAGTGTTACTGATAATAAGCCCTACCTTCATCTTTTATTATCCGACCAACCTCTTTGTCCAGTAATCACCCCATGCATCTTTTCTTTCTCTCAATTCTTTACTAGGCATTTGCAAGTTTATCACAGGTTTTGGTGAGGCGTAGAAGCTGCCTGAACCATATCCTGCATTTCCAGAGCCTGTTTCAATGAAACACTCTCCAAATCCATCCCAGCTTCTAGTTTCTGTTCCCAGGACTAAAGATGCTATATTGAAGGCAACTGTTTCAGCCTGACCGAATGCAAATGTGGCAGCTTTTGGAAGCATCATTCCTGATGATGTTAGTTTTACTGAAGCAACATCTCCAATAGCGTAAACTTTGTCGTGCTTTGTCTGCATGTTCTTTGGGTCTACGGGAATCCATCCAGATGCAGCATCAGAAAGGTCGCTTTCTTTGACAACTTTTGGACTCGTGTGTGGAGGTATTGCTATTAGCAGATCATATTTTTCTTTAGCACCATTCTCAAATACGATTTGTTTTGAGTTGCCATCTATTGAGGTTACCTTCATGTTACTGTGAAAACCTATTCCTTTTTCATTCAACATAGAAACAATTCTATTGCCGACCTCTGTACCTGCTATGGGCATTGGTTGTGGCTCGGGTGTGAATATCTGTATGTCGGATTTTTGGCGTAAGCCTTTACTTCTAAGATAACCATCTATAAGCATGGTAGCCTCATATGGTGCTGGCGGGCATTTGAAAGGAGTGCTGGAAACCACCAATCTTATTGAACCGCCATCAAAGGATGACAAGGAATCCTTAAGCTTCTTTGCATCCTCCAGGGTATACATATGGAAAGCAGACTCAAAACCTGGAACCTTTTCTGGAGCAAGCTCTGCACCAAGTGCAATCACTAGATAATCGTATGTAAACTCGCCTTGATCAGTCCTGATGGTACCGTTCTTGACATCTATCCTATTTACTTCTGCATTGATAAATTTGATGCCTTTTTGGCTAACCTTCTCTTTAGGGACTGTCACCTCTTGTTCGCTCTTTTCACCTGTCATGATTCGGAGTAATGAAAATCCCAAAACAAAAGATGTTTGCTTGTCTATGACGGTGATAGTTACCCTGTCCCCCAAAAGCTCTTTCAAACGACCCGCGGTGGCGAGCCCTCCACTTCCGCCTCCAAGGACAAGGACATTATTGCCATTCATGTATTCAAATATGTGAATATCGTGATATATATCTGTAACACTATAAAGTTAAACGGAAACGTCCTCGCCGGTGTCTTCAAGAATGGCGGATAGAGTTTTGGGCAGTGAACTTGATATATAATGATAAATTGGCTTAGTAGCTGTTTGGCTTTGTGGTGTAAGTGAATTTGTCCGACAATAACCGAAAATGAGATTATTTCAATACCGTAGTTAACGATATTAGAAGAAATGGACTGGGTGGGAGTTGAACCCACAACCTCGGCCAACTTTTCTTAAAGTTTCATAATCAAATAGATCTAATCTTTCGAAAATCGTCCTAGCATTACTTCAGGATACGGTTTTTGTGATCCATCAGAAGAGGGGAGGGTGTTTTAGATTTTAAGTAAGTGTCAAACATTGCAAGAAGATAATCGCAGGTAATACGCCAAACGAGCTTAGGTTTAGCAGCACTCATCACTACTTGGAATGGTGAATCTGAGGTTAAATCTGTAAATTGAATATCTGCAAAATTTAAGTGCTTAGCCCCAAGTATTGTCAGTGCATAGCCAGGAGTCGCTTGGTCGACAATTATCTGCCACCCTTGAGAGACTAGGAGTCGCTCTTCTTCACACCATTCTATGTTAGGAAAGAATTTAGCAATCACCATTTCATCACAGGGAAATGAAAATTCTGGATGTTCTGTTGCTATGATCATTGCAGGCTTTTTTAGACCTACTTTTCCAACTTCGTTCCAATTAGCGCCATCTAGGTTTACAGCAACCTTACAACGATCATCTTTTCTGCAAAATTCTAATGCTGCATTTCCTCCCAGAGAATGTCCAAATACACCTAATGCAGTTAGATCAAGTCGACCTGCCAACACACTTGATCCCTCGTTTATATTCTCTAATTGATCAGCTACAAACTTGATATCTGCGGTCTTGTAGTCCGCCACAGTTGCTCTAAATTGAAAAGATTCTTCCATTGATCCCGCTCGTGAATTTACTCCTTCCATGAATTGTGGACTAGCAGCTATCACCCTTCCATTAGAGAAGACCGTTATTGGAGCATCATAGGTATGATTAATTCCAACTATGACATATCCATGACTTGCCATTTCTTCAATTATCGCTGAATATGATAATACAGAAAATCCTGCCTGTGAAAAGATAATCACGGGATAGATAGACTGAAACAAAGCCACAGGAGCATTTTCAAATGAATGACATTCAAACCCTGTTGTGCCCAATTTTACACCATAGACATAATCAGCTTCAGACCATTTGTCGGGTAAGTAATTGGCACGTTTAGAATCTGGTAGTGGTTCAGCGGGATACCAAATCCAGATAACTAACTCTCTTTTTTTCTTGTTTTCCTTTTCAGTTGAATAAGCCTCCAACCTATTTTGGTCTGTCAATTGAATTGACATACGACCAACCTTGTGTTTTCCTGTGGGGTTTGGCAAAGATGAGCCCCTCATAAAGTAGATTTGCATTAACCATTGTCGACATAAGTCTTTTGCTCTATTATACAAGCTATATTTTGCATATGGCTTACCATTTTTGCAATTAATTGATTTTGTAGCCTCTATAACCCCAGCAGATTGTTGCTTCTGTTATAGATACTGCAGTTTTATTGATGTAAGCTAGAGTATCCGTCGTTGTAACTTGATGTCACAAATTGGGGTCTACAATATTAGTAGTACTGGTATTGGTCGGTAATGGTATCCCGCTCTCCCATTCCCAATACGTGAGCAGGGCTCTTCCGTCTGGCTGAATCTCTTCTTGACCTACTAATATCATACCATCAAGTGGTGCTAGCCTACCTGTGGAATTTGTATGAATTACTGCTATTGCTATACCTTTCCCAATGCCCTGTTCCTTGTTAGACCGTGCTATTTCATAAGATATCGCAGTTGCATTCTCGGTCCCATCTTCTGTAGTCAGGATTTCTTTTCCAGCAAAAGTGCTGAAAATTGATACTATCCCACTTCCAGTGCTAGTAGTTCTAATGCTCTCTGTGCTATTTGGCAAAGTCAGCGTTCCATTTCCCTCCACGATCAAATGTGCATGGGTTTGGTTTATCAGAGTCTCACTTACGTCTCTTACGTGTTCTTGATAGATGGGTTGGGGCGACAACTCTATTTCTGATGATGGTGTTGTAGTCGTCGTTGTTGCATTTGTAGTAGTCGCATCTGTTGCTAGCGTTGTTTGGTTTGTCGGGGGGATTGTAGGTGTCGTTAGTGGTGTTGGTATCTGAGCATATACTCCTGTCGTTGTCGCTGTTACTAGTAGTAGTATTCCACCATAAAGAAGGAAAGATTTAGTTGTTGTTGGTTTCATTATTGCGATATCACCGTCCCGTTATTTTTGAGCTTTAAACCTTCTCGACTATAGTCGAATTCTACATTGGGCGGTTCTGTGGAACTGTAATTGAACTTTATCCAGATTGTTCCATTTGTGATAGTTCCAGTCACATCTTCAAAAAATGTGACTTTTCCTTTTTTGTCATGAGCTGTCAATTTATCAGCTTTTCCACTCCCATAATGTTAATTGACCCTCGCCAGTTGTTATCTGTGACTCAATTATTCCTACTAGTCTCATGCCATTCAACGGTGCAAGCATGCCACCACTAGTAGTAGCGTTTGTGTTTGTATTAATTACTGCTATCGCAATTCCCTCGCTTTCGCCAGTGGTGCCAGCAGGATGCCGCTCAATTACATATAATGTGATAGTTGCAGTCTCCTCTTCTCCATCTTGTGTTTTAATGGTTAGCTTCATTTGAGAAGATTCTGTTGCAATTGAGACAAGAGCACTACCGTTACTAGTCGTATTGATAGTCTGGGTAGTATTTGGCAGAGTCAGCGTGCTATTCCCAGAGAGTGCTACGCTTGCATGTGTCTCATTTGTTGGATTCTGACCTACTATTCTTAAGTGGGCTTGGTAGACTGGTTGTGAAGATAACTCTATTTTTGGTAGTGGCAGTGGTGGTGATGACATTGTTGTATTTGTGATAGTAGTGTTGCTAGTAAATGTTCCAGTAACGGGAACAGTAGTAACCATACTTAAAATCGCCACTACTATGAGAGCAGTTAAACTTGTTAACATGAGTCGATTGCCTGATAGATGCAAATAAGGCTATCTTTTTTTCTTCTTCTCACTCAGCTCTGTAAAAGTATAATTGAACTATACTCCCAAAGGTGTATCATTATAGATTACACCTGTGCCATCTTCAAAAAATGTCACTTTAGAAGTGTTATCGTTATATGAGCATCTGCAAAAATACAGGAAATAATAGTAGAGTAGTCATAAACAATTGATATCAAAACTAAATAACTAAGTTGTTGATAATATAGCACGCAAGCGACAACTACTGCTACAGCGGCTACTGCTACTACTACTGCAACTAGTAATGATACTTCTTTAAATTCTGACAATGATAGTGTCCTATTATGGAATGATGAGCTCGCTGCAGAGTTTGCAGTAGCTGAGACCAAGAGAATCAGAAAAAAAGAAGGAAAAAGGAATGAATGAACCAATGGTTAACTAGCTAGTTGTTGCTGTACTATTACCACCAGTAGCTGTAGGTGTTATAGATGTTATAGTTCCATTAGTACCAAAGTTAATCACTGGACTAGATGTCTGCCCTGCATCATTGCGTTAAGTAAGGTAAGTAGGTGGTTTATTTTCCAAGTTCGAAATATCCAACTTACAAAAAAGACACTTTACAGTCTTATCACAAAAAATATCTGGCGTTAATAATGTTGATGATGTAAGTGCTTCTCTATAGAGAGAACTTGAAAAATCAACTTTACTAAGTGATAGTCACATTTTACTATAATCCCATGTGGAAAAGAACTTTGGACTAATTTCAACAAGTACAACTTCTCCCTTTTTTGCAGAATCTGTTATCATTTTTGCTATTGGGTGATCTAGTGTACCAAGGTATTTTATACTAATTCTATCTGCTTGTGGAACGATTCTATTTGGATCTTGTATTACAGTCGCAACACCTTTACCCTTGACTCCCTTAGGAGCAATATTTCCATCATAATTTTCATAATCTATAGAAAAATAAATAGTGGATTTTCTTTGGAGATTTTGAGTTTTCTTGGCTAATTTAGATGAGGTCATGGAGAGTTTTTCCTCATTTTTGTCGTAGTAAAACCAAACAGGGTGGATATTGGGCTCATCTTTTTCGTCTATGGTTGCAATCTGCAGGTTCAATTTACTTTCAAGGAATCTCTCGACCTCTTCTCTAGTCATGCCAGGAATCTCAGAACTACCAGTAACGACTTTCATATTATACTTCAATAACGAATATGTCAGAGAAAAGGCTTTCTTGTGGTAGCTGTGCTATTGCCGCTCAATTTGTCCGACAGATACTCAAAATCGAGCTCAAAATAATGCCGTAATTCCCTCGTAGCAAGAAATGGACCGGGTGGGAGTTGAACCCACGACCTTAGCAATGTTATACTTACACAATTTTTCATATTCAAAATAGCTGGCAACACAGTTATCATTTGCTACGCTGACGTTTATTCAACATCAAGAGTGAGCTGTATTACTGCCAGCAGTAGATGATGCAGGTATAGCTCCAATCTGCTGCATCAATTCCATCATGTCTACACCCGCTCGCTGTTCTACAATCTTGCCATCCTTGAGAGTTAGAAAATCTCTCCCACCAAAAGATACTTTCTTGCTAGTAGGTGGTATACCTTGGAACTCTCCTTTATGGGTGCCAGTATTAATGACACGGATTGCAACTTTATCACCTTCTGCTACCATTTCTTCGATTTTGGCATTAATATCTGGAAATGCGCTCCAGAAGACAGCGAAGAATTGCTTGGTTCTATTCCAATCCAGAGAGGAGTGCATTCCTGAAAACTGGAAGGACTGATTAGTGCTCGACACTAGCTGTCCCAATCTTTCTGAATCTTGTAGATTGAAAGCCTCAATGTACTGACGAACCACCTGCTTATTTTGTTCTTCTGCTGACCCCATTGATTGAGTAATCGTTGTGGGTATGTTAAGTAGTCTTTGGAGTTTTATAATATATGATATATCCATGTGCAATTGCTATGCTTTTTGTCCTACACTCATCAAAAATGAACTTGAAATAATACCGTAATTTACTAGACTGAAGAAGTGGACTGGGGGATTTGAACCCACGACCTTAGCAATGCCATGGAGTTATTCAAGTAAACATCATACGCTACTTCCTTTTATACAACTAAATTTGATATTCATATCATACCGGAGAATGATGTTCCAATGTCGGATAATGTGAAGAACATCGAAATAAACGGACGGCAGTTGCATTATGTAGAGCAAGGAGGAGGAGAAGGTCAGCAGCCAGTTATTGTCTTTGTTCATGGCGGACTTGATGATTATCGATGCTGGCAATATCAAATGGATTCTTTTTCAAGCAAATACCGTACTATCTCCTACAGTAGAAGGTTTGCTTATCCAAACAAATGGATTGGCGATGTTGCTCAAGATAATACCATTGAAGATAATGCTAAAGATTTAGCTGAGCTGATAAGAAAACTGGACCTTGAACCAGCACACTTGGTGGGTGCTTCATATGGAGCATTTACTGCATTATACTGTGCATCAAAGAATCCAATATTAGCTAAGACAATGGTACTTAATGAACCTCCGATCATGGAATTTCTTGCTAGAAGCCATCTGAAAGAGGATGTTGAATTGCGTCAGACATTCAGAACTCGTGTCCTAAGCCCTACTCAAGATGCATCTAGGGCAGAGGACTTTAGGAAAGCAGCACAAGTCGCAATAGATGGAATCATGGGAATAGACAACTATTTTGGTCAGCTTCCAGAGGAAGGCAAGCAGTTCCTAATAGATAACGCAAAAAGCCTTGAAAGTGAATTAGAATCTGCAATGTCGACATCCTATACCATCAAAGATGTCAAACAGATAACAAAAATTCCTACGCTTCTAGTAAAGGGAGAACTCAGTCCTAAATACTTCCTCAGAATAATAGACATACTTTCTGACAATATGCCAAATAATACAGAGCAAATTGTTATCCCTAATGTTAGTCACGACGATTTCAAATCCGGCGACTTCTTTACCTCAAAAGTAATGCAATTTTTTGAAAGACACAATGGTTAAAGTAAGGAGCGGTTGTTAGTTATAGCTGTAGTACAGCAAAAAGAGGTATAACAGCAATTACTGGTATAACCACAAATGGGTTACATTGAAGAATGAATGTTGCTGATGCTGTGAGTTGCAGTAGTGTATTGCTGCTGAATTTGTCTGACAATAACCGAAATTGAGATTATTTTAATATCGTAGTTGTACAAGAGGAAAGGAAAAAGTGGACATGGTGGGATTGATTGAACCCACGACCTCAGCAACAGTTTTTTAAGCTGATTTGCTTCCTATCTAGAAGATGAGCTTGGAAAGGAGAACTTTTAACTGTTCAAATCTCACCCGCTCCACTCTGAAATACTGGTCTTAGTTGTCGTTTGGCGTAGGGCTCAGGGTCTCGCTTCAAAGACCAAGTTGAATGGTGTCTGGGTTGCTCGACGAAACTTTGAAAAACCTGCAGACATTACTATTTCTCTTATTCTTTTTTCACCTGCTTGCGCTCCTAGTGCAGGTCCATTTTCGTTCAAAGACGCAGGAACACAAATCATAGTAGACCCAGAGTATAATGCCCTTCCAAGCGAATTCAAATTATCCTCCAACTTATCATTGGCAAAAGGCTCTACTAGCATCCATGTGCCATCTTTTTTCTTCAATGTTTGTAGCACGTGCCTCGCTGCACCAGATGGGTTCCCCATGTCATGGAAGGAATCGAAGAACGCAACCAAGTCATAATCATCTCCAGGATAGTCTGTTGCTCCAGCTACTTCAAATGCTATGTTCTTTAAACCTTCTTTTTCTGCTTCCTTTCTTGCCTGTTCGATAGATGGTCTGTGATAATCAAATCCTATGATTTGTGAATTAGGGTATGCTTTTGCCATTAGAATTGTAGATACTGCATGACCGCATCCAACATCTGCTACCTTTGCGCCTTGTCCCCTCCTGAGCTTTTCTTCAACGCCTTCTAGGGAAGGAATCCAGCTTGTTGTTAGGTTTGCTACATAACTTGGCTTGTAGAACCTCTCTGTGCCCTCAAATAAGTAATGATGATGGTCTCCCCACCCAAGACCTTTTCCAGTTCGAAAGGCTTCAATGATTTTTTCTTGGTCTTTGTAAAGTCCTGCTATTATCTGGTAGAAGCCCACTATATAGGCGGGGCTATTCTCGTTTGTTAGCGCAAATGCCTGCTCTTCTGGAAGTGTGTATGTGCCTGCACTAGGGTTGTATGTAACAAAACCTCCAGCAGCTTGAGCAGCAAGCCATTCTTTTATTATTCGAGGATGTGTGCCTGTTTTTTTCGCTAGCTCTTCTGGTGTCAATGCGCCTGCTCCCGCCATCGCTTTGAATAAACCAAGCCTATCACCTATGAAAGTAAGCAATGCGCTTTCTATGGCTCCCCATTCCCCAACGGTTCTTCCAATAAATTCATTCAGCTTTGCCTCATCGACTACCATTATTGTTGTGTGAACCTCCTTTAGACTTCATAAGAGAGAAAAACTACTCTGAATTATTTAAGTAATTTTCCTGATCCTTTTCAGATTGCATCTCTATGAGTACTATTCAATTTTTGAGACAGTCGTACACTTTAAGGCTGATACTTAAGTAGCAGCTGTCCGCTTCAATAGTTTATTATGCGGTGAACAACGTAACAGCAAGCTGAAATGTAAAGCCTAGAAATGTAAAGCATGTCATCAAAGACTCCTTTGTATATGATTTATGCAAGGCATTGCTGCTGGATTTGTCCGACAACTATCAAAAGACAAGCTCAATTTAATGCCGTAGTTCCCTTGCAGAAAGAAATGGACCGGGTGGGAGTTGAGCTCACGACCTCAGCACCTAACAGCTAAGGCAGCTCTCTCTTTCTCTTTTTACCTTCCACAATCTAGAGGGAGGTTTACTGAAAGAGAACCGTCACCATGGTTTCTTAAAATCTTAAATATTAAAGATAAATGCTGTTCATTGCTTATGTTA
>DATFBV010000067.1:0-12459 GCA_035253605.1 Nitrososphaera sp. | reverse complement strand
TAGTGAGAAGAGTCTGTTAATGCTACCTGGTACAACGAGTAAAGCCAGCGAAATAGACGAGGAGGGCTTTAAGCAATACTTGCTAGCTCAGCTATAACGACTATAACGATAGAACAATTTAAGTGAACGAGAGACCCTTTGGTTTATAACTAAAGTACATTTGCTTATAAGGCCTGTACATTGAGATACATTAACAATCAGAACAACTACACATCGTATATTTTACTTCTTGAGTTTAAGATAAAATCTTTTGAATTCCTCTGTTAAGACTTGGGAGCAGTCGGAACGACCACTGCTTGAGGCTCATGGATTCCTAGCCGTTACCATTAGCAGTAGCGGCTCTACTACAGGCAGTAGCGGCGTACTTGAAATGATGTTCCATTAGAAATTACTCCTGTGCCGTCCTCCTCTCCTGATCTTCTTCTTCTTGTTGTATACCTGAGGCAGATGCTGTTCTACTTCTCTGCTTCTTATCCTCGAATTAATTTTTCTTGTTTGCATCTAAGCGCCATGTAATATATGATATGGTTACAAAATATAATTACAAAAGGTATTCTTCTACCAATGCTACTGTTGCTACTATTACTTTTTCATATAGAAGAAAAGAGAATAACATATTTATCGATATGTCATAGTACGCACTCTTCTGGTATCATTAAGTAGAGTCGGAACCAAGAGTGGCAATTCCCAGTTCCTATAAGGAAGAACGATTAATGAGAGAATGAGGGATAGAGAAAGAGATGAACGACAAAATAGCGCTGGGACTTCTCATAGCAGTAGGATTTCTTGGAACAACAGTTGCTGCTCCTGCTCTGGCACAAGCCTTAGAGAGCTTCCTCACTATACAAAGAGCCGAAGTATCTGTAAACAGTGAGCTCAATGCAAGATTGATGACTGAAGGACTACTAATTCCAACTGATGGAAGCGAAGGAGCATTTGGCTACGGAATTCTTACAGATGACGGAGACGCCATCTTAGTTTCCACTACACATGCAGGAGTACTAGACAGCGAAGAGCAGAACTACATTTTGGATCCAACTTGGCACAACCATTTTGTAAGACTTGGCGATGTTGAGCAGTGCGGAGAAGATCAAGGAGTAGTAGATATTACCTGGCAGTCTCCAGGACAGGTGGAAATCAATGATAACGAAGCAAGGATTAGGGATGTACCAACTGATGAATTTCAAGGATGGCACAGCATAACTGGTGAAGAAGATCTATCAATGACACTTGGAGAAGATGTGTCTAATGTTGTATCATTCAGATTAGACCCAGTATTTGATGAACAAGCAGGATTACAAGCAGTATGTGTTACTGATATTATGGCAGCTGAGGATATAGATATAGACGTGAATTAAAATCTATGTTGCATCAGCTGCTGACGATATATTTACCGCTACCTCCTTTTTCCTTGTTCTTGTCGATCGAAAGCCTCAAAGTACTGATGAACAAGCTTCTGCCGTTGCCATTACTAGGATGGGGCTATGTTCAACTTAAGTATTCTTGGAAGTTTAATTGCAGAACATTCCCTAGAGGTATTTGAAGAATGATAGTTTTATCACTTATTTAGAATCTCAACCATCATATCTCTCAAAAACTTCTTTCTATCTGATTTATCTAATGTGCTGTCTGACAACTACCGAAAAGAAGCATGACATAATGCCGTAGTTGACTAGAATAAAAGAAAGGGACGGGTGGAGGTTGAACTCACAATCTCTCCAAAAATTCACTTCAAGTTACCCGAATAAAACTTTTATATAATTATACATGTTTGTTTTGAATCGATTTACCTGACTATAAGTGAAAAAGAGAACCACCATAGATTAACCTTAAAGTTTTTTATTCTAGGAATAATCGTCTCAGCAATAATTGCAAACTCTGTAATTATTTTCTCAGATATTCATGAGAAGCATTCTTCATCTATATGGGTATTAAACATAACTGGAGCTATTGCTTCGAGTCTGGCAATAATTGCAGTATGGCGACATGGACTTCACGGACTTCATGGCAAATCCTATCTTTTTCTCATGCTGGGTCTTATTTCTTGGTTCTCTGCCGAACTTACACTTATGTATTACTATTACGTTTTACACATAGAAGAACATAGACTAGTTTCGCTTGCAGATGGTTTCTGGTTTGCTGGATATGTGTTCTTAGCATTACATTTGTTTATAGTTCTTCGCTCATTACATAGTACAATTAAACCAGGAATTGTAGTTTTAGCGTCACTTGCTGCGGTGCTATTTGTTATTTATAATGTATTGAATTTAGTTTCATCAGAATTTCTTATTGGCGTAGACTTAACGGCTTTTATTGTAACCATTACCTATCCTATTTTAGATTTAGCATTAATTATTCCGTCTGCCATAATACTCGTTAGTCTACGTAAAGACTATCAGCATTCTATCCCTTGGGTTCTTTCTTCTCTATCATTATTAGTCAATGCAATAGCTGATGATGGATATGTTTATGACTTCGTAAATGGGGATTCACAAAATCTCTGGATATGGGATCTTTTTTATGTCACAGACTTTATCATTATGGCAGCTGCATTATTTTGGTACAACAAATTCCATATTTCAAATGAAATAAAGAATGTAAGATTGGAACGGTAAGAAGTAAGATCCGATTTTACCCAGCTCTTAGTTATTATGACTTTATTATCACTCTCTCTTATTTCCAGCAATGTGAGGATTTAGTTCGCCATAGGCTTCGTTTATTTGAGAGGCACTTGCTCAAGATGCTTAACGAAAGCATAGATGTACATGATGAGGCTATTTTCAATACTGGAGGTATTGGAGTATCGTACTTAAGGATCAAGCCAAGATAGCGTATAGTACAGGTTACAGATCTTATCCTACAATAACCGAAAACAAGTGCGATGGAATGTCGGAGTTGACTAGGATAAAAGAAAGGGACGGGTGGGATTGATTGAACCCACGACCTCAGCCAACTTGGATTCTTTCCGGCTTGTACTTATTTACTTTTCCTAGAAGCTGAAGAACTGTACAAAAGAAGCAGCAGAAATCACAACAAGAAGATAAGAGGAAGAATCTTGGATTCTACGAAGAATTATTTAGAAACCATCGAGTAATTCAATATCTGAACTCAAAAAGTGAATTCAGGTATAGATTCATTTCTAATTTGATAATGAGATAATAGAGCAATGCTTAAGTTCTACTGAGATAGAGAAGAAACTCATGTCACAAGATGATGCGGTGAAAGTATCACCAGAAATGTATAAGGTCTCACTAGAAAATGACTCAGTGCGGGTCCTTGAAGTCCGAATCAAACAGGGGGCAAAAGTGGAAATGCATTCACATCCTAGAAGTGTAGCAATTTGCTTGAATGACCAACGACTCAAGTTTACCTTCCCAAATGGTAAAAGCGAGAATGCCGACCTTAAACGTGGTCAGGCAGTATGGCTCGACGGGATCTCACACGCTGTAGAAAACATTGGAACAGAAGATGTCAGTTCAGTGGTTGTTGAACTCAAGAGATAGATCAAATAAAATTACTATAGTGATACCTCATAATACTTACTGCAAAGTTTGGTCGGTAGGTAAGTACTTGTAATGTGAAGTATGTATAGCTCGGACATCTTTAATTACTACAAAAGGAAGATAGGAATTCTCAGCACCGATTTGAGGAGTTGATAAACGACGACCCACTGAATTTTTTGTCTGACAAAATATCGGACAAACGCTAGGATACGACATTCGTATTGCTAGAGATTTTGTCCAACAACTACCAAAAACGAGCTCACTTCAATACAGTATTCCCCAAATAGAAGAAATGGACAGGATGGGAGTTGAACCCATGACCTCAACTTCTAAGGTAGATCTATTCCTACCAAGGAGCATTTATTGAAAGACAAAGCTGCTCAAAATTTCACCTGCTCAATTCCATTAAAGCTTTTTTTCTGTTTATTTCTCGTTCCAGCCAGACAGGTTGTGCGGGTTAATTTATTCCAAACAAGAGTATATTCAATACTTGCATTAGAGATCCTCTCTAGTTGATGTATTCTTCTTTGCATTTGAGATGGCTTGATAAGTATCTAGACGATCCCTTAAATGTAATCTTCCCCTTGAATTCTCGATGAAGACAACATTGTATGCAGGTTCTATTGCGGTAGTTGCTACTATGATTCTCATTATAGCATCTATATTAGCTCCTGCTTTATTGTTAACACAAACAGCAATTGCTTCAATTGAAGATGAACAAGGTGGCAGCACAACAACAACAAATGATACGGATATGACAGCTACAACTAGTACTGGCAATACTACCACTAGTCCAACAGCCCCTGACAGAGCGACAACACCTCGAGTGGCAGTTGGAGGTGGGAACATAACATTCTCAATCAACCAATTCTCACCACAGATAACAGAAATTCAACCAGGTGGAAGTGTTACATTTTTTGCCCCTGAGGGTTCTATCGAACTTCACAATGTCATATTTGATTTGACAAACGGTACAACAATATCAGATCTTTGGCTGCCCTTTACATTACCTTCAGACATCCTTGGAGGAGAAGTGCCTACAGATGTTGCCGAAGAACTATTGCTTGCACCGCCATACAACCTTGGTGAACCTATGATTCAGAATACGACGGCCGATGGTACAACACAGGCTGTAATAGGCTTGAACAAAGTAGCATGGCAGTCTGCAGTAGTAGACCAGAATGACAACGTGATATACCTAGAAGAAGAAGAGCTTAGACAGCAGATGGTCCAGGTAGAGGAAGCATTTGAGGGAGGACCTCAACCATCTCCGCTTTCTACTTCCTATACAATGGACGGTACTGAAAGAATAGTGAGCTCAGGAATAATACTTGACGTCAATGGCTTTGCAGCACTGGAAGAATTATTTCCAGAGGAAGGAGAAGGAGCAGCACCACAAGAAGAACCATCAGCAGAAGACAACCAAGGGATAATAACTAATTCAACAATAACTACAACTACACCTACACCTCCAATTTCACCTGAGGAAGAAACAACAGGTCAGCAGGAAGAACAAGTAGAAGAGTTCCCTCCATCTCCGTTCCCTGTACTAGGCAGCTTTACAGTGACGTTTAACGAGCCTGGAACATACGACTATTTCTGTGCATTCCACCCTGGAATGTTTGGACAAGTAGTTGTCAGCAGCAGCGGGGAGGAGGAAGAAGTCAGTCAGACATAATGATAATACCACCTGAGCTTTTAGCACCAACGAACGTGGTAAAGCCCCCGAAGAAATGGGGCGCTCATCCTCCTTTTTTCTTTTGCATGTTCCATAGCCTTATGCTGAACAGTCAAGCGAATTTTTGAGGGACCTACTACTTTTGTGGAGATGGAGAAGCCCTTTTCAGAGTACAATTAACTTAACCTGAATAGGTAGAGAACATTTTATCGTGTAGGAGAGCGCACATCAGTATTGGTATCATCATTATTAGTATCAGCTTGGTGGTCATGAATAGTTCTGATCATGTCTATCAACATAATAATCTCCTTTTCGTTCATTTTTTCGATTTCATCAACTTTTTGTTTTATAAAATTCTCGGCTTCTGCATTAAAGTTTGAGGTATGAACAATGCTGGTGCCAATATCATATTTCAGTTCTTCCAAATTTGGCGACTGGTCTTCTACAGCCTAATCACTCTTCTTCATTCTTAATCTGGATTCAATTAATGCTGCACCAAAGGTCGATATGAAAATCCCTAGGACTCCTATTCCTACTACCATCAGAAATGCTGCAATTATTTTCCCCTCTACAGTAACTGGATATACATCACCATAGCCAACGGTTGTGACAGTCACTATAGCCCACTATAATGCATCACCGAAGTTAGTAATTTTAGAATCTGGATGCGGAGATTCAACTATAAATTCAGCAAATGCACCGATAATTATTGAACCCGAAGAGAAGGCAATTAAATAAACTACTTTGCTTTCCTTGAAAATTGTTGTTGTCCTATGGAACAGACGGAGTATTCTAAAGATGGGGATAAGTCCTGTGCCCCTCATTGCTGCACCTATTACTGTATGTGTCTCTAAGAGAGCAAATACAACCACAGGTAGCATTGCAGGGATTTCATACCAGTGTTTTAGAATAAAGTACCCATAACCTTGCCCTGACGCCCGTAGTCTTCTATAGAAATCTGCTATAAGGACACCAACTATTGCAATGTCAAAGATATATACGAAGTATTTCTGTTCAGTTGAAAGTTCATAGACATAATCTATTATGATAAGGATGACAGATACTACAACTAAGACAGTTACTGCTGTTTCTATTTTAAGCGCCATATATGAATTTCAAAGTATTCCATGCAAAAGTGTTTTGTAAAGAAAGCTCTAAATTTTTCCGATTCTGTTGCATATCATCTCCTGTCCATTTGCTATGGCAAACCAAATATAATAGAACTAGCACTTCGATTTCATGAATATCAATCTCGAAAATATCCACATAATGAATGCTACGATTTTTAATGCACTAAGAAGAATTTAGCAGCCATATCGGCAGATTAGGAAAGTTGCAAGGGCCTCTCAGCCTCTTCTCTTGTCATACCAGGAATCTCATAAGTAGCATCAATAATTTTCATGATACTTCATTAGACCAGTCATAGAAAAGGGTTCTTTTTTAAAACGGACAGCTGTAATTAAACAAGTAATTAAATAAAACGATAGTTGTCATGTGGGGTTGTAGAAAAAGACTTAGCTAACTTCACCGCTCAAAATGTCTGATGCGTCAACAATTTGCCCAATGAAGGCTCCTTCTTGGTTATCATTCAAAATCTTGAACTTACCTCTTCCAATATGTTGAAGTTGTGCACGAAATACTTGATTAGAATATTCAACTCTACACCATGTCGCTCGTCTGTCGTCATCAGCCTGACGTTCTTTTCTCTGGAACAACAAAATCTTTTATCAGCCGAACCATAAAATGTCTAATATTTATCTTATAATAATTTTTCTAGTGGAATTTACCCTTTAACGGTCACTTAATGCTATTAAAACCTCCTCTAGGCAATGACTACATTATTCTCTTACATTGAGATGTCCATGAGAGAAAGACCAGAGTAATGGGATGTAATTGGTTTTGTTCCAATTGTTTTGGCTAACATGTGACCTCAGCAGGTATAGGAGTTGACCGAGTAGCGCAGCAGCAACTATCGACTTTTTGTCACTAGCAAGAACCTGGTAGGTAAAAAAGGCTTTATCCTACAGTTTCTTAGAACATTCTTGATTGAATGCCTAGTCCTACAACAGGAATAAGTAAACCGAGTGGGAGTTGAACCCACGACCTTAGCCAGTCTAAGATGATCTTTATTACCTCTCTAAAGGAACAGCTATGGAAAGAAAACTTATTGTTCAAATCCCACCCCTGTCCATACTTAATCGTTCTCAGTTTTTAGGTGAGGCTTACTGTTAGTCGAAGCCAATCACAGAGAGCAATAATGTCTCTCTGTAGGGATGATCTGAGTTGCTGCCCTTGATGCAGTTTTGGATTGGCAGACCTATACGGATCCAGTTAATGGTATTAGGTACTGACGAGGAGGACGACATCATCCTCAGTAACTCCCCTTCCAATACCTTTTGGTTATTTGTTGTTGGGGGGGGACGACTTGAAATTCAGACTCCAAAAGACATCCTATGTGTCATGGTTAGTGTCCTTACCCGAGATGTGCGATGATATCACAACATCGTCGGCTTTGCATTTACTTAGCAGACGATGATAGTTGTTCTATATGAATAACGTCCTCATCTAGTCTTTTTTCTGCAACCATTCGTATAACATCGTCAAGCGGTCTGCCGGGAGGCGATTGAAATAAAAATTCTCCATCCAAGATAATCTGAGTATTATTTGGACTTGTTTCTTGCCATGTTAAACTAAACTTGCTTCCTTTACCACTTCCATCAATTGTTTCTATTATTATTGCATTATTAGAAGGAGGTTTGGTTAGTTTATTTATTGAGCTGACGTTGTTGCCGAAGAATGATGCTTCCTGTTTAAAGGTAATGTTATTTGCTTGTTGTTCTAATATTGTTACATTCTTTATGAATTCAGGATGAAAGCGAGGGAGATCCTGAATATTCATAAAATATTCCAAAACCTGGTCAGCTGAAGCATTTACTTCCCTACTTGACTTTACTTGAACATAACCTGGAGCTGCTGCTCCGCCTGAAGATTGGTTTCCAGCAACCATACTATTTGGTACACTAATTCCGTTTTCTTGAGCCGTGATATTTTGATTTCCTCCTCCTGCCATATTCTGACCTGCAGTTTGGCTTTGTGTTGATGCAGAGACACTTATATCAGACAGCATAATGAGACCAATAATCATAAACCCTATGGCTAGGGATTTGGGAAAATAATTCATAGCAGAAGCCTCTACATAAGTTAGATATAAAGATTGCAAGACTACAAGTCCATAACCAAGCTAATACGGTTCAGCATATTTTTGCTTCGATAGAACCTTTTTTTCAATCTCTTGCTATATTTATAGTCCCTTGGATAATGAATCAAAAGTTGCTATAGTAATGCCATTTTGCAACAGTTGATATTGATGAATGACATCATATTATTAGCAGTGAAAGATAAGAATGGCATTTGAAAGTCCCCCGCTATGGGTTTGGGCAATCATAGTAGGAGTTCTGATCGCAAGCAAGTTCATCTACAGGTGGCGAGTAACAAAAGAGCTTGCACACGACTCTCAAGAGAAGCATGAAAGAATAGAGAGGGCAAAAAAAGATTAGGCTTCGCTAGCCATTCTGTCCGACAACCATTCAAATCAAGCTCAATTTAACGCCGTAGTTTCCTAGCAATAAGAAGTGGAGTGGGTGGGATTATTTGAACCCCCGACCTTAGCCAACTTTCCAAAGCGGAGATCTATCCTGATAAAGGGACAGTAGTAGAAGAATAAAATAACTTTTCAAATCCCACTCAGTCCAATCTGATATACTTCTATGAGATCAAGGAGATCTTCTAATTTATTCTGCGATTCAAAAAAAGGGAGGTAGTGTACGCAATCAGCAGCTAGCTAGCTTCGCTCAAATATGCCCTGTGCAACTGCAATACGTCCTTCTTCAAGGTTCTTAAGTAAGTTCTTGACCAGGTCTCCCCAGTGGGGACCAACCAGAACGTGAAGACCTATTTGGGGTGGACCACTTATCTGAGCACGCTTTATCATTTGTTTGATCCAATCAATTACGGACTCGGTCTTGTCCTCCCATGCAACCTCTTTGAATCCTATAACCTCACTTAGCAATTTGCGAGCATCTTCTTCCGAGATTAGATGGCTTATCGAAGGATCAGGTGCCCAAGGTACTGGAAAATGGATGGAAGAAGAGGTAGAACTATCTATATTACTACTGTTGTTGCCTTTAAAGACATCATAGATAGCAAGCTTTCCACCAGGCTTCAGAACCCGATGCATTTCTGAGTAAAACCTTTTCTTGTAAGCAATGTTCATTGAAGCATGTTGTGTCCATACGACGTCAAAAGTGGCATCATCAAACGGTATGTGAGTAGCATCACCTTGTCGGTAAGTAAGCAAGTTGTCAAGTTTGACTCTCTTTGCAAGAGAATCAGCGACATGGCAGTATTCTTCCACAAGATCCAATCCTGTCACCCGGCATCCAAATCTTGATGCAAGGTAGCGAGAAGGACCACCAATCCCAGATCCAACATCCAAGACATGGGAATTTGGCTGCAGACTATTGTTAAGAAGTGAAGCAAGATTTGTAGTTGCCTCTCTTCCCCGAGTATGAAATTCATCTATTGAAGCAAGATCATCCACAGTTAACTGATCGACATTCTTTCCAGCATTTCTAAGTGCTGTAAGAATTGTGTTTTCGAGGTTGGGGCGAGTATAGTGACGCTCGACTACTGCTGCTGATGACTGCTGTTGATGTATTTCTTGTTTCTCTTCTTGTTCTCCTTGTATTTTTATTTCAATCACTTCTGATGACATTTTTTCTTGTGTCATGGTATATAGTATGTCGGATTGGTGATAAATTAAGAACGGGAGGGCGATACCCGCATTCCACATGCATCATCTAGCAAATATAGCATCCAAACTTTGACAATGCTAGGTCATCCGTAGCTAACCTTATTTGAGGCTTAGCCACTAGTGAAGCTTGAGTAGGATAATTGCTTGGATGCCAAAGATGTAAGGATCTTCTGCGAAATAGCATTCAAGGGACTAGATTATGATTCGTTTACGGATAGGCGAGTTAGTCCATTAGCTATCGGAAGGAAGCTTGGATTAGATGAGAAGACGGTTCGAGTAAGGGTAAAGAAGATGGAGGATGACGGATTTATCAAGTACTATCAGGCGATGCCCAGTCTGGCACTTTTTCAACTCAATAATATGAATACCTATAGATTTGAAGCCTTAAACATTGCTACAAAGCATAGAGTAATAGAGTATATTCAGGAACTTCCATTTATTGTGGAGGCAATTGATTATTTAGGGCAGGTAGCATCCATTAGCATCTGCGGTACTTCCTCTGAGGAAATAGGTCAGGTGGCTAATGGACTAGCAAATAGATTCGAATTGTATAAGTGGATCCTCGGAAGCCGCATAATAAGAGATCCAGTATCGGTTGGAGATAGATTAGATTGGCAAATTATTCAAAAGCTTAGATATGATGCTCTATCAGGCATCAAAGAGATCTCTGCGTCGTTGTCAATAACACCGAGGATGGTTGAATATAGGATTAAGAAACTGTTAGGTTCTGGCATGCTGCTAGTTCGAGCAATAATAAATAGCCAGAAGCAACAAGGGCTGATATTTTATGAATTGGAAATATCAGTTGATGAAACAAGGCAGTATGATGTTATCAAGCGGCTAAGTGAAATTTATGCAGAAAAGCTTTGGTCAGTACGTACCTTGGCGGTTGGAGTCTTGCTGGCGAATTTTTTTGCCTTTACTCTTGCAGAGCCCGAAGAAGCATATGTAAACACGCTTAAACTTGAAGGTGTAAGATCATGTTCTCTTTTTATATTCAAAGAGACCGTTGAACCAAAAAGACCAAATTGGATGGACGGCTTAATTGATCGAAAAATAGTATAATCATCTAAACACAGAGGAGATGCTATTCGACATCATGATAATAAGAATTCTTCCATCATAGATAGACACTAGACAGTCTTGATCATCTTTGCGATTTCGTCTTGAGTGGTGGTCAGTCCAGGATGACAGTCCTTACCATGTATCATTGCGTGCTTCTTTATGTCCTCCTCTCCTAGGGGAGATATAAGTGTCCAACCGCAGGGGCAACTGATCATTTTTGCCATGAATTGTGTTTGCAAGGGGGTTTGGTATATGTTTTTCACTCAGTTAGTCTATTATGACCATATTGCTTGTAGAGTGTATAGTTGTTATAACTTAATGGGTGAAGATAATATTCCGCAAGTAGAAGATATGCCGACTCTCCTTAAGTTGCCAGTGTTTGAATTTTCAAATCTTATACTCCTATTCTGCTTTCTCAATCAAACTTTTAACCGATATTGAGCTCGATAGCGTAGTTCTATCATAGAAAGAAATGGACTGGGTGGGAGTTGAACCCAGGACCTCAGCCAGCTTACGCACTGTATTTTAGTCCTGTCAGTTATAGATGAAAACACACATACACACACAAGCAATTTCTCTGCTCATAGTAGAAGAGGCTGGCTGTTGTATAGCTAGTAGTAAAAGTGGGGTATACACTAGCAGATTATTGCTTCTACGGGGTTAAAGCTGAAACATTGTTGTTGTTGAACATTCTTCTCTTTTTTTGCGAAGTTGCAAAAGCTGTTGTGACAAATCATAAACTTTAAACATGACGCTGGGGATCCAAAAAAGGGTCCCCAGCGGATGCGATCCATCGCTCACACGAACCAAGGAGGGGATTGCTCGGTTAGGCTAAAACTCCTTGGAAAACGACGAGGCTTGGCTTGCTAAAAGACTAGCAAGCCCCTCTTGTGAGCGATTAGCGATCTCTACAGAACATAAGATATTAAGGCTACGGAATTTTTTTACCCAACAGCCATCTAACTCAAAGCTTTGTGTTGCTTATTGTTCTTTTCTGTCGAGCGTGCAAACTGCTATTATTATTATTTCCGACAACTTGCTAGAACAAGCTCAATTTAATACCGTCCTTTACCAGGACATGAACTGGGTGGGAGTTGAACCCAGGACCTCAGCTTAAGCTCTCTGTAAAGTCAGAGCTCTATCTTTTCATTGTTCAGTCATTCCTGATCTCTGCTACTAAGCTCTGATCCTTCTGCAGCTGTTCAAGTAGCACTTCCCTTATCAGATTGCATGCCTTGACAATCTTTGGGTTTGAAATTCCATAGTAGATGTTTGAACCATTTCTTCGGGCCTTGACCACGTTCCTCTGTCTTAGCACAGCCAAATGCTGCGAAACATGTGCTTGTCTCATGCGAAGCTTCTTTGCTAGAGCACCGACAGTTATCTCACCCTCCTGTAGT
>DATFBV010000066.1:0-12428 GCA_035253605.1 Nitrososphaera sp. | reverse complement strand
TGCACCACCTCCTCCTGTCATGTTTTGTTGTGCTATTGCCGGTTGGTAGCCGCCAATGAGGGATAGTCCTGACAGCAATAGAGCTGCAGTGACTATGGCCCCAACCATAGGGATAGCAGCTATTGCTTTGGTTCTATCTTTCTTGTTGTTATCATTTATTCCACTATGTGGATTCATTAGCTCGAATGTAAGCGATATAGAACTTAACTATTTCTATTGATTATTGCAAGGTGAAGTGATGCTGAATGGAAAGAATTGTATATAGTCTGAAAGGCTGGCTTGACCTCAAGCTTAAGCTATTACTAATGCCAGAATATATGTTGAGTATGTTAGCCAGATATCACATTGAAAGAAGCAATCAAATGTATGCGTGGATAAGAAGCAAAAATGCAGTATGAAGATAGGGGATTAGAGAATTCAAATACATGACAACCAGCCGTTCTTTGGCACATTATAATCATGGTCGTTGTGCGTTGGAGAATTAGCGATGACCATAACAACACATATACACAATGCGATCAAAGGGCCTATCTTGAAATGCTTGCCTTTTGATTACCTCCTACCAGTCAATATAATATCATCATTTTTCAGTTAGCCCTAATCATCCTAATCGAAAATAAAGAAAAAAGAGAGAAAGAGAGAAAAGAAGTCAGTCGTCTGTGCTGTTCCCTAGTACTCCTTCAATACCGACTTGTGCCTGTTGGCTAGCATTCTGGCCTAGCATTTGATCTATACCAGTAGCAGCGCCGTCGGTTTCTCCTGGCTGCAATAGTTGTTGCTGCTCATCCACTTGTGCCTGCTGCTCAGCACGTTCTTGCATCAGTTGTTCAATACTTGTATCAAATCCGCCCTCATCGGTTACGTTTGCCACTTGTTGCTCAGCGTCTTGGTCTGTCTCTTGATCTATACCAGTAGCAGCGCCGTCGGTTTCTCCTGGCTGCAATAGTTGTTGCTGCTCATCCACTTGTGCCTGTTGGCTAGCATTCTGGCCTATCTCTTGATCGATATCAGTGCCATCACCGGCTTCTCCTTCTGTTACGTTTGCCACTTGTTGCTCAGCGTCTTGGTCTGTCTCTTGATCTATACCAGTAGCAGCGCCGTCGGTTTCTCCTTCTGTTACGTTTGCCTGTTGTGTGGCATCCTGCTCTATCAATTGGCTAAGACTGGCCTGGTTGCCTGTTCCCGATATCACTCCCTCCTGCTGGGCATTTTGGTCGATTATCTGCTGGATCTCTGTCGGCGTTGTTGCATTCAAATTTGCGATCTGTGTCGCTGCTTGGTTAATGACTTGGTTGACAGTGTTGTTGTTGCCGGTGATCGAGAGGATCTGTTCCGCGTTTTGTACTATCTGCTGCCTTATGTTTATGATGTTGTCCAAGTTTACGATCTGGTTGTTCTCCACCCTGATGATATTCTTAATAATGTTCTTGATAATGGTCTTTGTACTGATATTTATGTCGCCGTCGTCATCATCATCGTCGTCATCACCATCATTTTCTCTAGCGCAGATGACGCCTATTGAGGCCGCTTTGTCGTCACTGCTATGAGTGTTCTCTACGACAGCGAGCCAAGACATTGCTGTCTCATCATCATCATCTTCAAAAGCTACAGGAAACGATTGTGATGCTATGACATCTGAAGTCTCGAAAACGAAAAGGTTAGAGACTGCAAATTCGTCTTCTAGACAATCAGCAAAGAGTACGTCTATTGAATCAGGGTCAAGTGTTGAAATCTCTCCCCACCTTGGCGTAAATTCTATACCGTTGACATCTCTATCTTCTTCTGTTAGGTTTTCTGTTGCGGTTTCTTGGGTTTCTTCAACGTCTTCCTCTTCAGGACTGAGGGTTGTTGTTGTTGCTGCTGTCTGTGGAGTCATTGCTAGTGGTGCTGCAAATAAAATTGCCGCAACAGCCAGCAGTAGCGACAGTAATGGGGCAGTTCTTGTCAATGATGACAGTTTATCAGATGATGTCATTTGTTCCTATCCCTCCTCCACCACCACTTGTTGCTCGTTGTTGTGATTGTTGCCTTGCGCTTGCCGTTACTACATTGCCAGTGTTTTCTGTAAATTTTTCTGTAGTAGATATCAAAGATGCCATATTCACGATGGCTGCCGAGATTGTCGCCGGCAGGGCGATCAAATATGATAACATACATCGAGTGGCTTGTGCTCGTAAATAAGCCATTCTGCATGTGACTCTAGCATGTGACTCTAGAAGTTTTTTTCCTCACAGGTTTTTTCCATCATCATGGAATATTTATGGAAAATTGCCTACCTCCTCAGATAGAGTTTTCTAGGAACCGGCTTATTTCATCATGCATTTTGTAATAATATGTGATGACACCATAGACGCAACACCAAGCAAACCGGGAACTCGTATAATGATATAGCAATAATATACATCAACAAAAAAAAGCTAATCTAGACAGCGATACTCACCTAGTCAGGGAAATTTGCAAATTTCGCATTTTGAATATGTTTCCCCGTCTAGATGATTGAAATGCGTACCGCACAACATGCATGTGTGGTGAATATCATCGTATCCATCCTGCGCCATAAACTGGTAGCTTTTTAGCTGCTGGCCCTTACACGCTATACATCTACAGCCACACGATATCATATGGTACCACTAGAGTGCACACACATACACACTCTCTCTTTTACTGCTCTACTATTGCTCCAGCCATTTTGGCTATAATAATATAACCTATTCAATGGTGGTAGGTATGGTCAGCTTGATATCAGGAGCCGAGTCAGGTTCATCCCAGTCAAGTACATCAGGAATGATGTCTCCTAAGGGGTCGTAACTATCAAACCGTGTCTTTTGCGGAGTCGATGCGACAAGGTGTACGCGTACTCCATCAGAAGACGACATTGAGGATAGCATCCCAACTTCTATTGAGCCATCCTCTTTGAATATTCCTCGCACGCAGGCTACCAGCCTGTTCAGCTCTCCAATAGGAATCCTCCTACCTCCCATTACGTATACCATCGCTCTTTTGACAGTGCTTGCATCTGGCACGGCATCATATAGCATCGAAAGCGAATCTCGGAGAGAGGATTCCGAACTAGGGCTTGCCCTGCTTGTGCACAGCACGTTCATTGCTGGCTTTATCATGCCAGCAGAGATTGAGGCAATAACCTCAACTATTGCATTATTTGTTATGGCAAAGCAATCTTGCTGAGACAGTTCAGAATTATTATCCAAGAATGCATCGTTGTCCATGACTATCGTTGAATCTGAAACATCACGCACTCTTCTGAGAGCTGTACCAGCACTGAAAATGCGATCGGTTTCGTACTTGAATGGCATAATTGTTATAGAGATTACAGCAGTACTGGAATCTTTTGCCATCCTACATACAATCGGAGCCATTGCGGTTCCGGCACGTCCTGCCAAGTTTGAGACAACAATGACTGTAGAGTAGCCTCGCATTGCAGTAGCCAGCTCGTTGCGATGACTCTCTACAAAAGAGCGTAATTTATGGCAAGAAGGGTTGACCCATTCTCCAGAATGAACAAGAATTGCAGTGCACCTATCATTGTGGACCAAATCCTTCTTATCGTTGCTTATCAATAGGCATTTGCATTCAAGAGCTGCACTCGCTGCAGCTGCAATTTTACTTCCTACGCCGCCGATGCCCACCAGCAACATAGGATTCTTGATCGATAGCTCATTCTCCAAGGTTTCCCCGAGCTCCCCCGCACAGAGATAGAGATGTTAAGTTAAAAAGTTTTGGTGATTAATCAAAAGCTAATCACGGCGTAACAAAGTTTAGCTGCTTTACAAAATTATATTTCCCTTTAATGAAAAGTTGGAAAAATCATAAATTTTGATGCACACTTTGTCACCAAGTGAAATTTGACGGTCATCAGCAGCATTTGTTGAGGAGGACGGTATGACTACTGGCTTGTATGCATAGTTTCTCCCCTGCCTCACTTTTCCAATCTCATCAATTACTATTTCACCCTGCCAATCCTGCCAGAGTGAGTTACGCTTCTTAGCTATTCTCCTTATAAGAGCATGCAGATACTCTGACCTTTCCTTGGAGACTTGAGAGTTAACCCTCATGCCCTTCCATTCATATGCCTCTGTTCCCGGCCTGGCAGCGTAGCGCGAAATATTAACAATATCCGGTTGAGATCTCTCAACTAAGTCAATAGTTTCTTTGAAATCATCTTCCGTTTCTGATGGAAATCCTGCAATGATGTCGGTAGAGATCGTCATCTCAGGGATCTTGCCTCTAAACGCCTCCACGGCGTCCATAAATATCTTGGTGGTGTGACCACGCTTCATCTTTTTCAATACCCTGTCGCTTCCACTTTGAACAGGGATGTGAAGAAACTTGAAGAGTTTGTCACTTTCATAGAATAAACTGACCATTCTATCCAGTATCGAAGGCAGATACATAGGGTTCATCATTCCTACCCTTATCTTGAAGTTGCCTTCTACTGAGCAACATGCCTGCAAAAGCTCTACAAGGTTAGTGTCTATGTCTCTTCCGTAGCATCCATTGTCGGTTGAAGAAAGCCATACTTCTTTGCAACCACTCTTGATATCTGACTTAATCTGTCTCACTATGTCGCCTATTCGGTAGCTTCGAAGCCATCCCTTGGCAATCTTTGTCTGGCAAAAAGTGCACTGGCTCATGCATCCGCTTGCTATTTCTACTATGCTGACCACGGAGTTGAGCCTGACCCTTGGAATATTGACCTTATCAAGAGGAGAATCTCTAAGAGCCACAAGCCTGCCTCCTGAAAGAGCTAACCTGACGGCATCAGGCGCCTTGTCTATGCAATTGGGACCAAGAAGACTTGCCGAGGAAGTCACTGATTCTACTTTTGCCCTGTCTGCCTTTGGCAAGCAACCTGCAACGATGAGCGGCTTACCTGACTTGCTCATTGTCCTGATTCTACTTATCATCCTATGCTCGGTTGTATCTTTGACAGAGCATGTGACAATTAGGCTGAGGGTACTTTCACTTTTTTTGCTTGCAATTTCATAGCCGGCTTCCTTTAAGAGGCCACTTATCATCTCAGAATCTGCCATACTTGCAGAGCAGCCATATGCTTCAATCCACACCTTTGGCTTAGACTTTCTCAATAATGGGATTGCTTCTATGATCGGTGGCTTTGGTGATGTGTGAAACATCGTAGAATATTACATGTAAACCAGCTTTCCTTAAAAATCATATCCCATCTCTACTAGGCTTTTTGTGATTTAGGAATATGCTGCCATGAGAGTAGCAATGAAAGTCAATGGATAAAAAAATGAATGGGTAACAAGCATCTCATAGAGATAGGAGCTTTCGATTGATTATTGCGATATTAGTCACCTATTTTTCACTCCTGCTGCCGACGATCTCGGTTGTGAACCCAGATCTCGGTTAATACAGTAACATAAGTAGTGACAAGTTCGCCAGACTCCATACTGTCGCGGTTTTTCTCTAGATCGTTTCCAAGTGCCATCATAAAAGACTTAGGGACCTTCAGGTACTCACCCATATAGATCAGCAGTGAATAGTACATAAGCTTCATTATCTCGTTGCTATCGGCGCCTTTGTCGATTTTCATGCTTGACATCATGTTTGAAACTACAAGGGAGAACTGGGGAGATAGCAGTGCCCTATCTTCCTTGTCGACAAGTCTGATCGCACCCATGTAAAGCAAGTCTTCTATTGCAGAGGCTGTCTGCTCAAGGCGTTGGTGATCTTCTGACATTACTAGTTGTTCTTGCTCTCCAAGCCTATTTTAGATTGTTTACGACAGAACGGTAGGATGCTACAGAAGCTGGGTCTACTATTCCCTGCAAGACATACGGCTTGCCATCTGAGAGCCTAATGTCCATTGCAACTGCACTATATGGTATATCGAACTGGTCAATCTTGTCCTGCTCAATCGTGTCAAAGAATTTCGTATACTTGCCGCTACCATAGCATGAGAAGCCGTATATCCTGTCGATTCGCCTGTAGCCTAAGCCTGCAGCTCTTCCACCCGCTGAACCAATCGATTCTTCTACCATTAGAATGAAAATATCGTTTTTTATCTGCTTGTCCAAGAAAAGATCATTCTCTGCTATGACGATTTTGCGCTGCGGAAGCTGTAAGATGGCATCAATTGAATCCGACATTAGTACACACCTAATGCAGACAAAGTGTTATTATTATTATTATTACTTGTTCAAGTTCCTTTTGATATATACTATGCTTCTGCTTTCTTGACCACCGCAATGAACATTGATTACTATGCGCATCCAACCAGAGAATATCTCTATCTTTTTTGTCGAAGACCAGTGTGTGCATTGATCTTTTTATTCTGATCTTGCAGAGAGAACTCTTTTGAACTTGCTAGCGGAGAT
This sequence comes from Nitrososphaera sp., assembly GCA_035253605.1. Lineage (GTDB taxonomy): Archaea > Thermoproteota > Nitrososphaeria > Nitrososphaerales > Nitrososphaeraceae > Nitrososphaera. Next base: position 6,069 of record DATFBV010000066.1, on the reverse strand, counting down.
CCTCTACATTCCACTGCTTCTTTGCCTTGCGACCCCATAGCCTTTTTATTGACCATGGCAAACTGAAGGTTAGATCGACGATATTTATAACGGTAAAGTGGAGAATTGGTAATAGATATATAATATCTACAAATTGCATGATTTGGCATGGTCAAGACAGCTTCATCACCGCAAATTCTCAAGACAGGCAGCAGAGCACCTGATTTTACATTGAAAGGCGTAGACAGTATGATGCACTCACTACAGGATTATAAGAGCAAGGCAACACTTGTTGTCTTCATTTGCAATCACTGTCCTTATGTCAAGGCAAGAATTGGTGATATTATCGCTTTGCAAAGCAGATTCAACACATCGGAACTTCAGGTTATTGGCATCAATAGCAACGATCCAAACTACAAAGACGAGGGCTTTGACAACATGCTCATATTTGCAAATGAGCACAAGCTAAATTTTCCATACCTAATAGATGAAAGCCAAGATGTTGCGAGAGCATACGGCGCAGTGTGCACTCCAGACCCATTCTTGTTTGATGCAGACCGCAGGCTTGTATTCCACGGCAGGATAAATGACGCACTTGAGCCAGAGGCTATGCCTACAGTCCCAGTTATGGAGAATAACGTTCGCAAGCTCCTAACAGGAGAAAGAATAGAGAAGGATTTTGATCCTTCCATTGGCTGCTCAATAAAGTGGAAGAGTTAGTTATATTTCATATCAATATATTTTTCTTAGCCTCTATTCTATAGAAACCTTCAAAAAGCGTTTTTTAAGCCATTGAGAAGTTGCAGGAGAGGCAGTAACTAAAGAGACAGGAAAAACCTATTAACTTCAGTAATAAAGTCTAGTTATTGACGGCTGATACTAATATCAATTACAATTCCTCTGAACGGGCTATAAATACAGCACCGGATTCTGAAATAGAGGTTGAGAAGATTCCATTAACTAAGATTCCATTAACTGAGTTATACATAGAGGCAGAAGAAAAGATAAAGGCTGCTGGTGGAATGGAGGCGACAGAGCAGGCGATGAAGGAACTAAAAGAAGAAGCTCGAGTGGAGTATCCCAAAACAGTTCAAAAACTAGCAGAAGAGGAGTCCGATATCGGCTTAGTTCCGCCAATCAATGAAGAGATGAGACCTCAAGTCAGGAGGGTTGATAGAGCTTTAGCGGCGCATATCAAACGGACAAGAAGGTTATACTGCAGTGGCGGTGCTAATAAGATGATAGATGATGCTCAATTCTATGAGATGTTTAGGCTGGCGAATCATTCACCTGATGAACCAAAGGAAGAGTTCTATTCTATGGTGGAAGACTTGAAACGTAAAAAGCTATTGTGATAGTAGTAGTAACAAAATTAAAGAGGCGGCAGGTTTGTGAGTCTCTGACTTGACCGCATCATCCTCTTTGTGCCTTCAATACTAGCAGTTGGTAGTGTGACTCGGCAAGATCGCACGCATGCACATGTTGGCTATTCTTCCCCTCTTCAGTGCTAGCCTGTTTATAACTATCAGCGTTTCCCTGTTAGATCCCTGTCGGTTTAGTCTATTAATCAATTCTTTAGTGCCTATATTTCCTTCTAACAGCAATAGTTAGTGGAACGATGACCAACCAAAAATATTGAGCAATATCCTGATTAAAGAAAGAAACAAGAATAGAAATAGCAAATACGAAAGGAATCAAAAGAAGACTTACCATGGTTCCTCTTATGAAGAGAGGATGGATGTCCCTGTCAACCAATCTATAATCTTTCGTTGCATACCACCATATGAGAGCAAGTAAAGAACTTGCCAAAATTACAACTACACAGAAAATGACATATGGAATTTGATAAGAACCATAATCTATTACAAGAGAGGTCGTGATTGACAAGAACGTTATTAATAGAAGGAACAATAAATTCAGGTAAACTACAGAAATATGGGATTTTGTAATAAAATTGAAAACCTGATGATATGAAATCCAAAAGATTCCTATGACAACAAAACTGATAATATAACTTTCGACTTGCGGATACACCTCATAAAGTCTGCTTAATAGCTCTGATTCTGTTAAGTTTGGAGGTAAGTCAGGTATCTCTATTGAGATTGTCATAAGTGTTATTGCAAATGCAAAAATAGCATCACCAAAAGCTATAACATGTTCTGGCTTTACCTTTGGAACAAATGCGTCTGTTGACATAATGTATAGAGAGCATATATGTGCAGTAACTGCTATAATAAAAATAGGATCCTGCAACGATGATCATGATGATGGTAGTGGTGGTGGTGGCGGCAGCAGCAGTTGCTGCAATAGCAACAATAACAATAACTATACCAGCAATAGCACAATTTACGACGACAACTACTCCTCCAACAACAACAACAGCAGATGAACCTAAAGTCATTATCGACCGACCAACAACAGCCGCAAGACTTGCAGCCGAAGATCTGTACTTTGCAAGATTCGAACAAGTCTTTGATTCCTGTATGGATCTACCATTTGGAAATGCGACAACTACTCCAGCGCAATGTCAATCAAGTCTGCAGCAAGGAGCAGATAGATGGTGTGGAATAGAATTCTACGACGCATTGAAATGCAAACATGCTAGTGAATTAGTGAGACAGTTCAGCCGCATCAATAACCTGCTTAGAGCATTTGGACTAGACCAAGTACCTAATATGTCTGACCTGTTATTGCCATCTTCATTACAACAAGCACCAGCAACACCAGAATATTACACAGACACAGAGAATGGATTCCGCTTTCAAATACCTGCAGGATGGACTGCTGAAGAATCAGCGATAGAGTTATCTGATGATGCCTTAAACCTGATAGGTGACATAAGACACGCCAGAGTAACTATCTGTCCTGAACTATCAGCAGCACAACCCATTATAGGTGGTGGATCTGATTGTGTTCAGAGCAGTACCATTGCTTCAGGCACATACACGATTGCAGTAGCACAGTATGATTTTGATCTAGACGCTGCAGCAGCATACAGAAGAGATGTAATAGATCAAGGCGGCACTATTACAACTGATGACCTATTGGCATTTGAACTAGAAGACGCAAGAGGAGCAGAAATTGCCAGTCCTTTGGCTAATGTAAACATACAAGCAATCAACGAAACAGATAGGACTACTAACCTAGTTGATGCAGAGACTGGCGAAGTAATATCCTCTGACGTGCAAGTTAAAGAAGTACAGTATACCTATCGGAGTTATGTTTCAGAAGCGAATAATTTGCCAGTTCCAGATGAAATAAGGACTAGGCTGTTTGTTGTCTATAATAATCCTGAAGGAAATGAAAATGTAAAAGATGTTAGAGCCTTCGTGATCGCTGTTGGCGTTCCATCAGAAGGTGAGACAGTTCAAGATTCGCCTCCAGGTGAGGCGCTGCAAAGACCACCAGTAAGGCAAGTGTTTGACACGTTCGAATTGGTAGCCTAATGAGAGAGTCGTGCAGGAAGAGGTGGAGATAGAAAATATGAAAAAACAACAACAATTCTCATAATGGCTGCCATAAGCATCATCATAGTGATGATGATAACTACAACAATGACATTGCATTACTAGCTAGCTAGTTAGCCGTATTGGTAAATTATCCCTTTTTCTCCTCTTGGGTGGCGCCATTCCGTTTCCTTGGCACAGGTACCACACTCGATGCATGCTTCATGCTGGAGCGTCACGTCGCCCCCTTCCATGCTGTAACAAAATGTAGGACAAAGGGTCACCATCTTTTTCATAAATTCGGACTTAGGATTGAGCACCTTGATGTGTGAGACTCTATCGTCATCGTATTTTAGCCGTGCGATGCGCTGGGCTATCGTAGGTAATGTAGGTTCATATGTTGCTTGGAATTGTCTGCCGGTCTTTTCCGCAAGTTCTATTGGAACCTGGACATACGTGTCTTGTGATTCGACCAGAGGTAGCAGCTTGTCGTAGCCAAGGATGTTTGCAAAGCCTACTGCAAGCCCTCTTAATGTGCCACTTGACATTAACCTGAACACCATGCCGTAGCGTTGTCCGATGATATCCTTTGGCACATCCCTTGCAGCATCGAGGAATATCTTCAGATAGTCCTTATCTATCTCCTTCATATCTCGAGTGTATGGGTTCTCTTCTATTGACTGGCTGTACGATTCGCCCATGTACTGGGTAGAAAAGTTGTTCCTATCAATAGCTCTTGCGACTGCGTTTGCCGCTCTAACTGCATCATCTATGCCGACGTTGAGTCCTTCTATTCTGGGCCCAATAAAAACTCCCCTTCCGGCCGCATCGCCTACAAAGAGGATATTTTTGTAGTAGGGCTTTTTCATTGCGCAGCGCTTGCCATCTGGCACCAGCTTGGCTCCGTATTCAAGCTCAACATAATCAGTAACAAATTTTGTGTCGTATTTTGTAGCGAGCTCATTCTGCACAGAATCAAGCCTTGCTTTGATTTCGTCTTCCGATTTGTATTTACCACTTTCAACCAGCTTTTTCCTGACAGCACGCGAGTGATAGCTATCACGAAGCTCATTCCAGGTCTTTATTAATTTGCTAACCGCAAACCGTGTCCTAAGCTGTTCCTCCTTTGGCATGTTCTTGTCTATTTCCTCTTTGACTGCCACTTGATCTTTGATAAATTCTGCAACCAAAGGATTCTTTAGCAGGGCATTTACCAGCGTGTAAGGTTCTGATGGCCTCTCCATAAGCGAGTCATAATGGTAGACTGCACCTACAGAAAGTGTATCGAGGTTTGTATACAAAAATCCGCCCCCGATGTGGTTGAGCGTAACATCGCCAGCAAATAGATGAGCGGCGCCTTCATCCGGTCCAATTCCGAACCGCTCCTCAATTATCTCCTCTGGCAGCTTAACTATGACCTTTACACCTTGGTACAGCTGCTCCGGCGTGAATTTTGCCCTAGCCCCAGTCATCTCTGCAACTTCCGAGTTGACTCCATCTGCCGCAATTACTGCTTTTGCTTCAAAGGACTCTAGCTCATCAGTTTCAATTACTGTTTTTTCCTCCTGCCAGCTTAGCGAGCGAACATGCACACCTGACACTATGCCACCACCTTGCCGCCCTGCACTTTCGCTGGCCTCCTTTGCAAACCATCCATTTAGCCTATTGAGAAGAACAGAATAGCCAAAATTCGCTTGATATTCATGTGCTGCAGTCAGGTTCATTGTAAACAGCTTGTCACGAGACGTCGCATGCAACATGTACTGAGTTATCTTCCGTTCGACAGGTGCGTCCTGCAGAAACTCGGGATAAACGTCTTCAACGTTATATGTCTTGCCATGCTTGGGCTTTTTAGAATACAGTATGCCACCGGATAGGTTTTTGCTGCCGACCTTCTTACCTGCCTCAATCAATATTGCTTGTTTGTTTAGGTTTGACAGCTGTTTTAGGGCTGCAAGGCCAGCAGATCCGCCGCCAATTATTGCGACATCATAGCGCTCCATATATCACTTCTTCACCTCTATTGTGGGCCTCTGCTTTCCTAGTTCCTCAAGCAAGAGTGGTATCACATCCTCCATCCTTCCCTTGATAAATACGTCACACTCGTCTTTTATAGGCGAATTTTCATCTGGGTTAATTGCCACTATAAACCCAGACTCTTTCATGCCTGCAATATGCTGCATGGCGCCACTTATTCCCACTGCAATATAGAGCAATGGTGCTACCTTGCGGCCGCTTGTTCCTATTACCCTATCGGGTATCATGTAGGTAGAGTTTATCCCTTGGCTCACAGGAAATGGCTTTTTAGATATCGGAAGCGAAATACCAACTTCAGCTTCAATCTCTTTTGCAAGTTCAGATATCAACTTGATATTCTGCTCTGGTGAATCCTTGATTCCTTTGCCAAAACTTACGACAGCCTTGTGGCTATCAAAGTCGACTGCACTTTTCACTATTTTTCTATCAAGTATTCTTACCTGAAGGTCGCGCTCGTCAAATTCCGGGACATATTCTACTATTACGCCGCGCCTTGATTTATCAGGCTCAATTAGGGCAAATACGCCAGGAATTATGCTGCACGCCTGCGGATGATATTCACGCTCAATAGCTGGATTACGGTTGTCAAGGCAAAGAATAGTGGTCC
>DATFBV010000065.1:0-9589 GCA_035253605.1 Nitrososphaera sp. | reverse complement strand
TGCACCACCTCCTCCTGTCATGTTTTGTTGTGCTATTGCCGGTTGGTAGCCGCCAATGAGGGATAGTCCTGACAGCAATAGAGCTGCAGTGACTATGGCCCCAACCATAGGGATAGCAGCTATTGCTTTGGTTCTATCTTTTTTGTTGTTATCATTTATTCTACTATGTGGATTCATTAGCTCGAATGTAAGCGATATAGAACTTAACTATTTCCATACGTTCTTGCAAAGCGAGACGCTGCTAAAACAGAGACACGAATTGGACAATTTTTTAAGCCGATAAGCCCAGTGTCGAAATCTTTCATATAACATAATTTCATTACTGTTATATGATATTCTCTGTAACAAACTGCCGATCTCTAAAATGTACAAATTCGAATGCCGTGAAGTAGGATTTGATTGCTCTTGGACGACTACGGGTAACACAGAGGAGGAGATTCTCCAAAGAGCCAAAGAGCATGGTACACACGAACATAATTTAAAAGAAAGCGAAATTGAAAGTCCTGAGATGCAGAGTAAGCTGAGGTCTCTTATTCGCAAGACCGATTAGGCTTTCAACGACATATTAATCGTCACAAGCACAATTTACTATTATTGCTTTCATCTAATCTAAGGTGGGATCTTTGCAGGTGGCCAAAATCTACAATTGCTAAACTTAGTTTTGACAAGAGCGGAACCGAAAAGCAATTGGCCGACGCACCATAAGCTTGCCAGGAAGCAATTCATTAAAGCGATATTGATCTAGATGCAAAAAAGAGGGTCAGATCTAGACAGTACTTCCAGACTGGTTTTTGTCTTCCTGTCTACTCCATTCTGGACTCTAAGTAATTGCCGTTCCGATTGAATTAGGATGCAAATGTTTACAATGTGCAATGTATTCATTTAGGGAATAAAATCGCTCTCCACATTCCTCGCAAATGTATGTACTTAGATTTTCCTCGCCTCCATCATTGGGATAAAGAGATGCTTCCATTTAGAAATATATTGTATTTTCAAGAAATTAATACTTTTCACAGACGCTCAAGTAAGTATGAGCTTAGTTTTGTGAAGATTTGCTATAAAGCCTCTCAAAATGTATAAAAAATGAGCGGGAGACGAGAACGGTGTCCGAACCTATACCGGAACGTATGGTCCCTTACTCATTTCTTGCTCATCTGACCATCCTTTGCCTTCACTAGGACAGCTCAACGTTTTCGCCTACTATGCAGCCAGTATGGCAGATGCTGCGTTGACTGACTCCGTCCGGGCCCAAAAGTTATGCAACCAAATATAACCCTCTATTAAATACTAAGTGATTAGTATCATGTGAGTATCCCTTTTATTATGTAAAGTGACTCATCGATCATTGCGTAACAGACACCTTGCTGTCTGCCTATTTGTTTTGATGTGATCATTTTCGCAGGTTATTCTAATAGGTCTCCCCACATGCATAGCCTGACCAAATCCCTATTTGCTCATTTCATAAATGCAGCACTGTCCAGCGATAACTGGAGTTGATCCTATCTCCTAATTCGCCCTTTGAGAGATAAACCTCATCTCACAGCTCTTTGGTTATCCTTTTTATCAAATCCTGAGCCGAGGAGGGTTTCTTGATGAAGCACATAGATGGATATGAATCAGGAAATAGCTCCTTTAAAGCTTCGAAGTATACTTCAAAGGCTGTCATAAAGCATATCTTGGTTTTCTTACCATTCTTGGCTTGATCAGCGCTACTAATATCGCTATCGCTGGCGACGGCAGCTTCGGCGTCAATCCTTTTTTGAAGCTCCTGATATAGCTCGAATCCATCCATCTTGGGCATCTTGATATCAAGTAATATCAAGTCATATGCTGAAGGCCTGTCGTTGTCGTTGTTGAAGCTAGAAAGTGCAACCAATGGGTCATTGAATGTAACAACCTCGAAACCACCATAATCCTCCAATGCCTCCTTTAGAAAGAAAGTGATATCTTCCTCATCATCAATAACGAGTATTCGACCGCGATTTCTACTAGGAGGTTGTACACTAAGTTCCTCTGCCTGTCCTTCTTTCTCGTTCTGTTGGGGCAATATCAGAGAATATATCTATATAAAGAAATCTATAAAAGAATATTGGTCGACTTTGTTCTAGTTCACGCACGAAAGGAGCGTCATAATAATGCGAAATATGAGCAAATATCTGCTGGGCCTCAATAGCAGTAGCCTCAGTAGAAGAGGATAGGTGGCTGGGAAGCAAATAAGTTATCTGACCAAACAAACAGTGGGGATTCATATGTTGAAAAGAACTAATAATGTTCAATAGGCTTATTGGTGAAAGGTACCTACATAGGGATATGGAAGAGAAAGACATTCAAAAAGAGACATTGAAACCAGTCACCAAAGTTAATTCTAAACTGGATAAGGAGTTGCAGGAATGGGAAGTTGAATCAACCAAAGGTGGAGGAGACCTTAACGAGTAAGCGGTTCAAAATTGTTCTCTTAAAAGAAGAGAAGAGAAAATCTGTAGATCTAGAGGGTCTATACTAGATATGCAACAGTAAATGGAATTTACGTTTCCAAGGGCAGTCTAAAGGCAATCGTTGCACCTTTTTTGTCATTATTATTTTGGGCCCAAATTCTACCGCCATGTGCTTCAATGATGCTTTTAGAAATGAATAATCCAAGACCGGTGCCTGTCTGGGATTTGCTCGTGAATTTAGTAAAAAGCCTTGGCATAATTTCAGGGTCAATCCCCGGGCCGGTATCCTTAACCGATATCACGACCTGGCCATCCGCATTGTCTGCGGAAATGTACACCATCCCTTGTTTTGTAAACTTGACAGCATTGCTTAGTAGGTTTGAGATAACCTGACTAATTCGCATCTTATCAGCTTCCACTACTATTTTTCTTGGTGCATACTCAAATTTGATATTGCTATCGTCTACCCTTCTCCTTGCATCCTCTATAGTAGAAGCAACCACTTCTGAGATATCGAACTTTTCCTTTTTCAGATCAAGTCTGCGTCCTTCAATTCTTGTGACATCGAGGATATCGCGTGTCAATGATTCCAGACGCTCAGCGTTTCTAGATATAGCCTTAATTGATTCTTCTCTCCTTTCAGGTCTTAGATAAAAGAGGTCTGAATACCCTATGATGGCCTGTGTTGGTGTTCTTAATTCGTGAGCTGCTACATTGATGAATTCACGTTGCATCCTGTCATGATCCTTGAGCTGTTCAACAGCTTCTTGCAGTGATAAATTTGCCTTCTCGAGCTCCGCTGTCTTTGATTTGACCATTCCTGACAACCTTCTATTCCAATTCAAAATAAGAAATGCAATGCCAACTGCAACAGCTCCGATTGATCCTATTACGATTAAATTGAAATCCCTCTGCTGGTCAATTAGGGCTCCTACGGGTCCTTGAATATTGTGAGGCGCTACCACGTAAACAACAGCATAATTATCACCACTTAACGACACTGGCTGGTAAGCAATTGTGCTTGTATTACCTTGAAGGGAAATATCTCCAGATCCAGTAGTTCCTAGAAGCGAGTTTCGTAGAAAAGAATTGAAACTAGCTCTTATTTCTTGTGGAATTACAGACTGAAACTCATCTCCAAAAACATCCTTGCCCACATATGTGGCATTAGTACTGTACAAAATCATGCCATTTCTATCTACCATTCCAAGCGTACTTCCATATTTGGTCGATAGCTGGGCCTGCAAAACTTGACCAAATTGATCAAGGTCAATAGCTGAAGCGACAACCCCGTTAAAGACAGAGCTGTTATTGTTATTAACCTGCCCTCTATCCAAAATTATGGGATGAGCAATATACAGTCGTGGGACTGCATCTACTGACTCTATTAGACTGCTAAAATATGGGCTTAGTGTATCTCGAGGTTCAGTAAAATAGGGCCTAAAGCTTCTATCGTCCCCTGCGTACTGCTCATATATTGTCTGATTTTCAAATGAATTAGCCCAAAGTAGCTTTCCATCTTTGTCAACCCAGAAATAGCTTGAAGTAATATTGCTTGTAGTTTCTTGCGCAACAGAGAATAACGCCTTTGAACTTTGGATATTTTGATTTTGTATCATTGGAATGCTAGATAGGAGCGCGAGATTGCTCCGCACAGCTTCTATATTGTTGTCTAAATTACTTGCTATGTCATGGGCCTGTATTTCAGCATTAGATCTTGCGTCCTGAGCACCAATTTTTCTTATCTCCTCCGAAGTGAAAGCAGAATACTGGTATGATGCAATTGAAAGACCAGTGGCTATTGCACCAATAGCTACAAGAACCAAAAGGCTGGTGTTCTTTGTTAGTCTCTGATGCACAATCAACGAAGAAGGAGTGATCCGCCTAGATAAAGTAATTTCTCAAAATATTCTAGTAAAATGTACTCGATCCTAAATTCGAGTTATAAGGTTAAGATAAGTTTTACTAGTAGCATGCGCATTTCAGTGTAAGATGTCCAACCGTAAGACGGTCATGATCTGTGACGATGAAACAGACCTGCTTTACCTTTTCAAGTCTGCTCTTGAGCCGACCTATCATGTTCTTGCGGTAGAATCTGGAAGGGGTTGTATAGAGAAATTTGTTGAAGAGAAACAGAAAGGAAAGAAGGTAGATGTTCTTCTACTTGATTATAAACTTGGTGATATGTTAGGAGATATTGTCGCCTGTAAAATACATGAGCTAAATGGCGTAAAGACATTTCTCATTAGTGCATACGAATTAGAACATGCTGTAGTTAGTAACCTCATGGAACGGCGATGTATTATAGGGATTATGAGGAAGCCAATCCGCGTGTCTGCGATGATCAAGGAACTGGAAAAGGCGTTAGCCGCCAACTGATTTTAGTTGGAAAAGGTCTAATGGTTTTCCGTCTATTAAAATGTTAATTTCAAACTGCTAGATTGCTACGGAGTGATACTAATCAATCCTATTCGCTGTGGACAAGATCGTAATTCATTTCAAAATTCTTTCCCACTATACATATTACTTCTTATCTAAGTTCACGCTGTGACGAGAATCAGTATACTGCCATACTGCTTCTGGTGGAATTCCATACACGCTTCTTCACTTTCTCCATGGGGTTCGCTAAAATATTCTTACAGGGTAAAAGAGCGTTTGAACTGCTATAATCGCGATCATGATATGTCCTGCTCGAGGAATAGCAAGAAAACGCGGAAAAGATGCTAAAGGTGAGATGTGAGTGTATGAGAACTAAATTACCGTCATCTTACTCCTGCCTCATAACCCAAGAATATCTACAACCTAGTTATGGTTCTAAAGCCTGGGATCGTCTTTGTTCCAGCTGCTCTTGTGGTATGAGTTGCTGCATAGAGTTATTATCTTCATTGCTGTCTGGCAGCGGCAAAGCGCCAGTGCTAGCGTCATCATCTATTGTTATAGTTTTATCTATCTGAAAGCTATTTTCGGTTACTTCGTCACGCACTACATAGCTTACTATGTAATCGCCAACAGGAAATGGTTCCTCTTGAGAAAGTGTAAGTGTCAAGGAGAATTCTGTGTTTTGTCTATGGGAAATTATTTCACCGGCTGGGATATCTTCAATGGTTGCCAAAACGGTTCCAGCCGAATCAGAGATGATATAGTCTGCAGTCATATTGATTCGGTATAATGTGGTAGTGTTATTTACGTTGTTCTCATCTACCTCGGGTTGATAACCAAACGCGACTGGTTCTACGTATAACACTATTGTTTCTCCAGGTCTGAAAATGTTTGCAGGTACATGTTCTGTGTAGAGCCCGTAACCTAGATGGGACCCTTCTTCAACAAACACATCAAACTGTGATGCAAAAGCTGTGTTATTCCATACCTCTAAGTATTGCTGTTTAGCAGCTTGAAGTTCTGCAAGCTGGCTGTTGTTGACTGCCTCCTGAGCTAATGGTACCTCTGGAGAAGAAGGTGTTTGAGCAAAAGAAATCTGTGATGAAGAAAGAAGAATAAAGCTTATGGACAAAGAGAACAATGCTATGGAGAAAATCACCGTCAAGGCGCCTCGATAAGCCGTTATTAGCATGCTTGTTTTATTAGCTACCTCACAAACATTTTTCATCGATGTTTGGATTATGGTAGAAGAATAAAAAGACTTCTTTATAATCACATTACCCTTGGGCTTTTCTTTTTTGACTTGATTCAATCATTATCCGTACTTATGATGTAGAGGATTGAACTCAATAGGACAAGTAAAATGACTAAGAACCTCTATCATCGAAATTAAACGTACATCCTAACAGCCAACCTTGAAAAGTCTCGCCCAAACATATACTGAATAAACATAAGCGAGGGGCATTTATCCTAAGAGGATAAATCTATCCAGGGTAACCTCAATAAGACAACAGTATCTTTCAGTTGTAATATCTCTACCATTGAGATTGGGATTATGGCTGCATTGGTGCCAGTAATGGCGGTGGCTGTAAACTAAATGAGCAGAACAATACCTTCCTTTAGCATTGTACTTGAAATGGAAAAGGGAATAAAAGTGAGGAAACTTTCAAGTGGATACGTAGTTAATTTGATAGGAGCCGATTAAAAGACTATCTTTTATTTAACAGAAATATTCTTATTGGCTTTGCTGGTGCATTTCTTACTGGCGCTGGAATTAGCCAAGCGATAGCAGGATTAACGTCTCCGTTTGTTAATTCTTTAATCTCGATAGTTACTGAAACGGGTGTATTCTTTGCAATATTCGGTATTCTATTTTATTTTGGCAACAAAGACAAGTTTGTTGACAAACAAGGAGAAAGGAGAGAATTTGCAAGAGTAAAGTGGGTTTTACTAAAACTAGCATCGACACTTTCAATTGCAGAGATTGAATACAATACTGTAAAACCTGCTATTCATTTTTGGCTCCTGACTTTGGATTATCCACCTTTTCTTGCTTCAACCATTGCAAGTTTTATTACTATATTAGGATACCTCGCTGTTGCGGACTCTATGGCATATCTTACTCGTTTATTTAAAAAATAATAGAGGGACGTGTGAAAAGACACTTAAAATTAGAAAGAGAGAGACCTTTAAAAAATGCTCCAAGAGACAAAGCTAAGTGAAAAGAGCTTTTGAAATTAAAGGAAAGACAGAGAATGAGCAAGAAGCAACTTACATTGAATATACTAGGAGTTTCGCAACTGGTTAGTTGCTCAAGGCGAAGCCGTGGACGGTCAAGAAGATTGTTAGCTATGCTAAGAAATATGCAGCGGTATTAGATATAGGAGCTACTTCGCCGCTTCATCTAGCAGATATAAACAATTAGCATTGAAGACAAGGTGAGAGGAGCAAATACACCTGCATCGACTTCTACAGTTACTTTTGTAAGAAGTCATTGTTAAGAGAATATTCTTAGAGAATAATTAAACAAACTCTTATTTTGCTCTAAGACCTCTGTTCTTGTGCTGGTAATTATGAGAATATCCTCACCATTGTGGGCTTCGCCAGCAGTGACAATAGCGTTTAAGGCAGCAATAATTGCTGTCATTCTTTTGGCTTCCAATTTTACAATAATTAACGCACAACAAATACAATCTGACGGTGGATTAACAGCCACACTAAATGGTTTAAGCTTTACAATGGGAGATACAATTACAGTTAGCGGTACTGTTGAGGAACGAGAACCAAATTCCTTTGTGGGGATAGAGGTGGTAGACCCTCAAAGCGAGATAGTTGAGCGTGGAGTCGCTGCAGTAGATGAAGATAATACATTCACATACAGCTTTGTAGCAGGCGAGCAACAAGAAGAAGAAGAAGAAGAACAGTTTGACATTGACGAGCCAATGGTAGCAAGTGGCATCTACAGGATGGTTGTGAGATATATAACGCCGGATCTTGATAGAGAAGTAGTCGAACTGACTTTTGAGTATAATACTGCCGCTACTCTGCAAGCAGAGCCAGAAGCAATAACAACAACCAACCAACCGGCGCCTGTCCAGGGTACGACTACATTATTTCAAAGCGTAAATGACAGCTTCAGTATACAGGTTCCAGATGGCTGGCTAATTCATGATTTAGATAATACAGGTTCTGCATTGTCAGAGGAGAGAACGCAAGGGTATGCGATACTTGCACAACTCTGTCCAGAGGAACAACAACGAGCAGTACCTTCCAATGCTAGTATCAGTACTACCAGTTGTCAAGGGGCTCAAGACGTCATACACATTATTCGCTATCCTGATTTGGACACTAGGTTATCGGCAAATAATGTTACCACTACCAACAACACTATGACAACGATCGACAATATTCTAACATACCACCTACAGAAGCTCCAGGAAGTTGGTTACAGGAGCATGCAGATTGTAAATAGTACAGATGTGACATTAAATCTTAGAAATCCTGAGACAAACGAAACAATGACAACAGAACCAGCCAAGTTTATAGAGATGAGATACAGCACTAATGCTGCTCCAGATGACACAAGGAGAGGCTATTTCATTTTGACTGCTACAGATGCAACAGCTCCTAATCAGGGAATGACAAAGGGGTATAGCATCTTTTATGAAGGCAACTCTGTCGCTACTGCAGCAGAGACAACAACAGCATCCTCTGGCGGTTTAGCGCCAACACCATTACCCGGACCAGCCAGACAGGCATTTGATTCATTTGAGTTAGTAGTAGCAGCACCACCTATTGAGCCGCTCACAGTTGGAATTACAAGTGACACAGAAGGAGGAGATGTTGCGCCAGCCACCTTTGAGTTTGAAGCAAATGTGATAGGCGGTACAGAACCCTACACTTATAGCTGGGACTTTGATGATGAGGGGGGCAATGGAGAAGATGATGAACAAACTGTTTCACACACATTTGAAGAAGCTGGCAGTTATGACGTAGTTCTTACTGTTACAGACTCTGGCGGTCAAAATGCATCTGACAGTATGGAAGTTACTGTCGAAGACGCACCAGAGGAAGAAGAGGAAGAGCCACCGCTGGCAGAAGAAATAGTAGAAGAAGTAATAGTAGAAGAGGAAGAAGAGGAAGAAGAGGAAGAAGAGGAAGAAGAGGAAGAAGAGGAAGAGCCACCGCTGGCAAATGGAGGAGGAGATGATGATAATGGTGATGGAGATCAACCAACATAGAAGTCACAATAAAGGTACCTAGAAGTATCTACTACTTTAGATAATTTCCTGTCAAATGCATAAGTGACGTATAGCAGAGTGCGTCATAGACTTGAAAGTTTTTAGATCCCGATATCTAAGTGATGGACTGCATGCGTTTTTTCTTAATCCTTTTAAGATTAGTTTTTATAAAAGCCTGGTTGCGTTACAATTGAAATGAATTTGGTAGCTATCGAATACTATAATAGGAAATTTGGAGATGACAAGGTTGCCGCATTTATTCACCTGGCAAGAGAAATCGGTGAAATCGCTTTTGCTTTGGAAAGGAATAATATGGAACATGCCAAGCTAGAGATTACAGAATCAGCCGCGCTACTTTTCTATCTCGCTTCAAAATATGGGTTGGACTTGGATGCGAATATTGAGTCGGTTTATACAAAGAAGCTTGAAATGTTAAAAACGTCAACAAAGAGCAAATAAATTAAACTGTTCGGTTCTGAGGATATGCAGGATGCCACGATAGCATGACGCATTTCAAAACTAAGACCTCTATCT
>DATFBV010000064.1:0-2188 GCA_035253605.1 Nitrososphaera sp. | reverse complement strand
TACCTTTCATCATGCCAAGATCTTGCAGTCAGGCACTGCAGAAGTGAAGATAATCATCGATGGCCAGCCATTGGTGGTGAAAAAGCATAGCAAGATGACAGAAGTGCTTGAGAAGGCATCGGCAATGGGAGGAGTCGGAGGCGGCGACCGCAACCTTACAAGCCAGATCCCCGGCAGGGTGGTTAATGTCGCAGCAAAGCCTGGAACCGAGGTTAAGAAGGGCGACGTTATCGTTGTGCTAGAATCAATGAAGATGCAGGTAGCAGTGAAGGCCCACAAGGATGGCAACCTGAAAGAAATTAAGGTAAAGCAGGGTGCCAGCGTCGCAAGAAATGACGTACTGGCAGTCATTGAATAATTATTACTACTAGTTTTACTACTTCTTAGCCTTCTTGAGTACTTCTTTAATCTCGTTATAGTTTGGCTCTATGGTTGGATTATCTGAAATCCATCTATAGATCACCTTGCCATCTTTGTCAAGGATAAAGACTGATCTTTTTGCTGCATTGTAACCTTCCATAGTACCAAGTCTACTCATTACAATGTCATATCTTTTGATGGTATCGCGTTTGTAGTCACTCAATACCGGAAAGTTAAGATGATGATTCTGAGTGAATGCCTTGTTTGCATGAGGACTGTCTACAGAAATAGCTACTACATTTGCTCCATAGTCTCTAAGCTCGTCAAGCTGATCACGAATGGCACACATTTCTGCTGTGCAATGCGATGATTCTGCCGCTGGGAAGAATGCAACGATTGTTTTCTTGTCTCTAAATTCGCTCAATTTGCGCCATTTTTGGTCTACGTCTGGGAGTTCAAAATCTGGAGCTTCATCACCTATATTGGGAACCGATGCAAGGGATGCGCTGGACATATATTGTTTTACAGCTGCTAACCTCATAATAAAAACATTTCAGCATAAAAATTCAATATACTATAGATTTTGCTATTGCTGCAACCATGTCCTCGCCATCAGACCCTAGGATAGCCTATCTTTGCTATCTGTTCTGCTGCTACTGTCAATACCGTATTTCCATTGATTCTTTTCCATATCGATTATAAATGCAAGTAGAATATTTTCAAGAATACTTATTATCTTGTCCCCTTTCGTCCTAGTTGCCTTTCTTGGAGCACCCGTGGCTCCAGTGTCGGTCAATTCGTTAAACTTCCAATATATTCTGACATTATCTGGCAGTTTTGGTATAACATCTTTGGGTGCTACGGTCATATTTACAAGATCCGGCCTGACAGCAAGCATTGCAGATGTTTCTGCCTCTCCCCCATGTCCTAGACCATCCCAGACATTAAACAGTTCCTTATCTATTGATCCAACTAGAGTCCACCATGATTCCAAACAGGATATTACAACTCTCGGATTTCTTTCCTTAATTATTCTAGAGGCTAGCTCGATAGGTGCGATATTACCATCATGGCCATTTATTATTAGAATACGTCTTATATTATTATTCACTAGACTTTGCAAAATATCACGTATCACATTCATCATCGTATCTGGCTCAAAGCTAACTGTCATAAAGAAATCTTTATGGTGGGAACTCACCCCATATGGAATTGGAGGAAAAATGACTATTTTTTTACCATAGCGGGCAGCAACTCTTTTGGCAAGTTCAAATGGCATGATGAAATCTGATCCAAATGGCATATGGTCTCCATGATTCTCACAAGCTCCAAAAATTAATAATCCTACGGTCTCATGTGAAATGATTTGCTCTAGCTCACGGGCACTCATTTCTGAAACAACATTAGGATCATCATAATTTTTTTGATTTTCGCTACCGCTCTCCACATTTCTTAGTGTAAGGTTTTGCTCATAAAGTTTATCATAATAAAAGAATAATTAGAGGATGTTACGATCCTTCAACAATTCAGCAAGAAGGATAGCGCCTTTTGCCGATCCCATCTTTTCGTTGTGCGACAGGAGCATATACTTGATGCCGTTATCGAATGCAGTGTCCTTGCGGATTCTTCCGACAACTGTAGTCATACCATCATTTATTTCTCTATCAATTCTTGGCTGTGGCCTTGTCGGATCTTCGTGCACGATGATATAGTCCTTTGGTGCACTTGGCAAACCCGTTATAGTCACATTCTTTGAGAATTTCTCCATTTCTTTCTTTACATCTTGCGCCTCTACTGTCTGCTTGGTTTCCACAAATACCGACTCTGT
>DATFBV010000063.1:0-11249 GCA_035253605.1 Nitrososphaera sp. | reverse complement strand
TTCATGTAAAGTTCCGTCTGGGCAAAGAGTCTTTCCAACTTTGGAAGTGTGCCTGACTTCACATGTGCAGCAATGGTGATGCCCTTTTCAACTATCTCGGCGCTGACAATGTTATCATGTAGATTAGCTATTTCCTTGCAGATATGGGTTCCATCCATCGAGATTAATAAGCAAAAACATGTAGAAATAACTTGTTAAATTCCCTCAAGCGACCAAGGGTTTTCAAGTATCGACAAGTCCTGGTCGGCAATATTTTCTTTAGTAAGTTTTGCTTTAACAAGCCTCCTGACTAGCTTACCTGTCCTAGTCTTTGGTAGTTCGGTCACTATTTTCACCTCTTGAGGGCGAGCAAATCTTCCTATTGCTTCTTCAACTCGTGTGACGATCTCATCTGCCAAGATCTTCTCAGCTTTGTAAGCATCCTTTACAACGATATATACAACTATTGCCTCGCCTTTTAATTCATCTGGTCTACTGACTGCAATCACTTCTGCTACCGCCGGATGAGACGCAGCAGCTGCCTCGACTTCTGCAGTCCCAATTCTATGACCTGCCACCTTTATGACATCGTCGGCGCGGCCTTGAACGTACCATAGGTCATCAGAATCGACAAGCACTAGGTCACCGTGATACCATATATCCTTGTACTTTGACCAGTAAGTATCGAGGAATCTGCTGGGGCCATCGAAGAGCCCACGTGTCATGGAGGGCCATGGCTTTTTGATTACTAAGTATCCCTGATCTACTCTCCTGCCAGTATCATTAAAAATATCGGCATCAAAGCCAGGGACAGGACATCCTACTGTGCAGGGCTTAAGTGGCATGACCGGCAGCACACTCAGTATTGCACCTCCAATCTCTGTTCCCCCTGATAAGTTGACCAAGGGACAGCGTCTTTTTCCTACATTTTCAAAATACCAAGTCCAGGCTTCGGAGTTTATTGGCTCCCCTGTTGCAGCCAAAACTCTAAGTGCCTGAAAATCGTATCTGCTAGCCTGCACATTGTTTTTCATAAAAAGTCTAATTGCAGTAGGGGCGGCTCCAAAGATGCTTACTTTGTGGTCTTCAATCAGCCTACACCATGTATCAGTTGTGGGGTAGTCAAGAGCATCGTCATATACAAGGGCAGTTCCACCTATTATTGGGCTTCCGTATACTACCCATACCTGCCCTGTTATCCATCCGATGTCTGCATACCAGAATAAAACATCTTCAGGATTCATATCGATTAGATATGCTGTCTGCTGGGCTGCAACAATGGTAAAGCCGCCATGTACCTGCAGCGTACCCTTTGGATGGCCAGTCGTACCTGACGTATATAAGATAAACAACGGGTCTTCTGAATCCATCACCTCCGTCCTGGCTCTGCTTGCATTTTTGACAAAGTCGCTATAATTGCCATCGATCGTTACTATTCTAGAGACATTTGTGCATTGTACTGCCTTTTGCCACTGGCTTGCAAGGTTAATCATCTTGCCTCTCCGCCTGGCCGCGTTGGTGGTGATAAGCAACTTTGCTTTGGAATCAACAAGGCGAGAGTGGAGCGCATGCGCGCTAAACCCGGAAAAGATTGTAGTGTGGACAGCCCCGATTTTGGAGCACGCGAGGATCGCATAAAATGCCTCTGGGATCATAGGGAGGTAGATGGCAATGACATCACCTTTTTTGACACCAGTTGTTGTCAATGCACCTGCTAACCTGCTCACTTGCTCATCAAGCTCGCGGTAAGTGATTTTCTTTGAACCTTGCTCATTTGCAAAAATGTATGCGACTTTATTCGGCTGCTTTTTGACGTGCCTGTCGATTGCATTGACAACAATGTTGCATTTGCCGTTTAAGAACCATTTTGTCCAAGGTATGCCTGCCTGTGAGTCGTAAGTCTTATCATATTTTCGGAACCACTCTATGCCAAGGTGTTCGTTGACTGCATTCCAATACCACTCGATATCGCTGTTTGCCTTCTCAATCAGTTGACGCCAATTAAATATGCTGTGTTTTTTCATAAATCTACCAATGTTACTCCTAGCCATCTGACTGGATGAAGGTACGAATATGAACTGCTCCGTCAATAAGCCGGCTGCTAACGAGACGTTTAATATTTGCAACTAAATGGCGTCTTGACACATATATGCTCCTATGTAACATTTAGTACAAGAAAAATTCTAATGTGCAAGGTATAGGATCGTTACTGTCTTGGTCGTAGAGGAAATTCTTTACGATTTTGGGGAGTTTCCCGGTTACGCTGACGATTTTGTCAGGAATCTTCTCAATCTCATGATAATCTCGAAAATGAACGCGGCTATCAAGAATCTAATATCCAAAAACTACTTTGTGCACCTCATATCGCAAATAGATGGCTGCGAAGCATATGTTGTAAAATACGGTCAACCATTGCTGTACGCCAAGTACCATGGAATGGAATTTACTGACCAAAAGGTAACGACGCAGTTTGTTAGGTCAAAAGATCATATAATCAGCGTTACTATGGAATCAATGTTTGGCGAATTTGTAAAAAGCTTTGATAGCTTGGCCTCCATGACAAAGACCAAAGTAAAATGGGGTATTACGAAGGAAAAAGAAGATAAACCCGATCCACTCTTTGCACTGCTTGATTCATTTGTAGGAGCGGTTATCAGGCTAACGTCACTTGACCCCTCAAACCCGGACAGTCTTGCAGATAAGCGATTTGGCATAAGAAATGCAAGTATTATAAGAAAGTCGCTTCACCTTGAATTTCTGATAAATAGCAATCTGAACATCATAGAGCTGAACCCCTATGAAAAGCGCAAGGATGGTGCGATAAAGCTGCTCTTCAGCAGATCTGAGACCTCCAAAGCAATAGTGAGCCTAATGAAACAGTAGTAATGATGTATACTCAACCAATATACTTGTTCAATATTTCTCTGTGTCTATCTTTGCCAGTTGAGATGATAAGTATTTCTTCTCTCGATTAGGCCTGCAACCCATCTGGGTTATATCATGTAACTCTCTCTTGCCCTCTGACCTGCACAATGAAAAAATATTATTATTATAATTATTATACTACTTGTTCTCTTGCAATTTTTTTTCTTTTTCAGTCGGCACTATTTTCAGATTAGCATCATCAAATATCTTTTTAAATTGCTTACCTATGAATATCCTGTCTAGAAAAATTGCTAATGCCGCAATTTCAGAGTGAGGTTGGTTGCCGATCGCAATATTGTAATCGGCAATGTCGTACGCTTCTTGGGGAACTTTCTCTGCACCAATTATTACCAGTATTTTGCTTTCTTTGCGCAGTCTTTCGGCTATATCATCAATATTGATGCCATACATTGTAAGGTGAGCCACTTTGCCCCCTTCCTTTTTCCAAGCTTTTGCAAGACTTTTCCAATCCTGTATGATCTCGACATCAAACCTGCCGCCCCATCTCTTAGATACACTTGCAACTGTATCATTGATAGATCCGTCTAAGATGCCTGTCATGTATATCATATCCGCACCAAATGCCCGCGCAACAAGCGCAGCATGTGTCGTCACCCTGTCGTCACGCACCAGCCTATGGCCAATCCTGAGTACTGATATGTTCATCCTTCTCCTCATTAGTTAAGCACTAATCTCTTATTTACCTCTGACTTTTTTAGTTTCAAACAGTATTGATATAATTAGATCTTTCAACTGATCGATGTTATAGCCTGTCTTGGAAGATACTGCAAGCAAGCGTTTGCTATTCAAAATGCCAAGTTGATCGGCCTTGTGAAGGGCATCTTCAACAGTTGTCAGGTCGGCCTTGTTAAGAACATAAATTATCTTTGTATCTGGCACCTCAAACTCCTTTATTACGTCACGAGAGCTCTCAAATTTTCTTTTAATTTCATCAACCGGCTCACTTATATCAAGCACCAAAAGTGCAAGGCTTGCATAGGCCAGCTCATCAAGAGTCGATTTGAATGCATCGATCATGTACGGCGGCAGCTTGCTGATAAAACCAATAGTATCATTTAGCAACACTTTACCGTCCTGCAAGTCTATTGCCCGAGTAAATGTAGAAAGTGTAGTAAAGATTCCTTGTCCAGTAACTTTGGTCTCGCCTGTCATCTTGTTGAACAGTGTAGTTTTGCCAGCAGAAGTGTAGCCAGCAAGCGATACTGTCGGCAGGCCGACCTTTGCCCGTTGGTTCCTGTGCAACTGGCGTCTTGTTTCCTCTTTTTCAAGTTTTTTCTTTAACATTGCAGCCCGTCTCCTTATATCAAGAAAATAGATGTCAGCCTCGTACTTTCCAAGGCCGTAGAAACCCGGTTGCTCTCCCGCTCTTGCAAGTCTGACCTTTTCACGCGCCCTTGCCATATCATAGCGCAATTGAGCAAGCTTGATTTGGATATGCGATTCAGTAGTACTTGCTCGCCGCTCAAATATTTCCAAGATCAATCGCTCCCTATCAATTATCTCCACCTTACATAAGCTTGCCAGATTGTATATCTGAGTTGGTTTAATCGTCTCGTCAAATATGATGACATCCGGATTGATCTCTTTGACAATCTCTTTTACTTCTTCTGCCTTCCCACGACCAATCCCAAATCTTGATTTTGTTATCTGACGCTGGGTCACAGTCTTGATGACTGAATAGCCAGCCGCATCGGCAAGCGATTTTGCTTCATTTATTGCCTGCTCTATTGGATACGTTATGAGAATAGCCTTTCTATAGTTTGCCATTTATTCCTCATCGCTATTAGTGCTGACATACAGCTTAACCCCTAAGTAACGTTCCAGTTTTTTTGCAAATATCTCATCGGGTTTGAGAGAGCCTGTTTCAAATTTTTTGAGAAGCTGTGCCTTCTCATTCATCTTCATGCCAAGTTGTTCATGTGTCAGACCCATCTTCATTCTGGCTTCTCTTATCAGCTTTGCAAAATTAGGTGTAAGAATAGTTTCATCTGCTAGCTCAATCTTTCTTTGCGGTTTTACCGCAAGTGGCTTTTTCTTCTTGACTGTAACCTGCGGCGGCACATAGGGCTTTCCTCGTTTTGAGCATGCAATACAAACATTGAATACTGTGCCATCTACTATCACCATCTTTTTCTCCAAAGTCTGGTGCCCGCAAAGTTCGCAGTAGGACATTTGAGTTCAAATATGTGAGGCGCGGATTTAGCCTTTTCTCAGAGTCTGCTGAACTGTCATATTGATCACTATTTCTGCAATATCGCTTGCATATTCTGCAACCCTGCGAATGTTCTCTGTTATCAGCTTGATTCTATATAGTTCATTGACATCTCTAGGTTTAGACACTGCGCGCAGTATCGCCCTTTCCATCTCCTCTATCTTTCGGGCCTTTTCAATAGCTCTATCCGCGGCTTCATAGTCACGCTTAAACATTGACAAACATGAGTCATCAAGCACCTCAAGGGCAAAATAGCTCATGTTGGATATTTTATCCACAATGTCTTTGTTGAGCGGCTGTCGTATCTCTATGACATCTTTAGCTATTATCACTGCATGGTCCGCCACCCGCTCGACTGACTTGGCTATTAGCCTGTATCCAAGGCAGTTGCGCGGCTCCTCAAGACCTATCTCTTTCAACAAATATTCGTTCTTGATCGCTATCTTCAATTGCCGTATTATATAAAAGCTGAATCTGTCAACCTCATCGTCAGACTTCACTACTTCTTGTGCAAGCTCGACATTATTTTCCCTGAGAGAGAGAAGAGTGTCACGATACATAGACTTGGCAATAAGCAACATTCGCTTGAAAGCTGTATCGACAGACAAGTCATGTAGATTGATAAGCACTTGCAAGGTAATGCCTGTAGCTGAGTCGGCAATGATCTCCGTTCCCATAAGAACCCGCCTGATGATGTTCTTGATAACTTCTCTCTGTTCGACAAGCAATCTGTCTTCCTTGGGAACAACATTAATGACGTTAAAGCCAAGGAAGTAGAGAGCAATCAGTTTACGTGCAATAAAATACGGGTTGTTATCCTTGCCAACTTCAATTGTTGCTTCCTTTTGTTCTTTAATGAGTCTCTTTGAGGCTGGTGCTATTTGGAGTGTAGAATTGCCTTGCCTCAAAATTACGACATGGTCTCCCTGTTTCAAGCCTAGGTCCTGAATCCACTTCTTTGGTAAAGATACAATGTAAGAAGAGCCCCCAGTGTATTGCAATTTTCTAGTCTCTTCGCTTTGTGAAAGGTGTTTACCATTGCTGTCCTCTTCTCTATACATTTTATTTAATGAACTAGATCTTTTAGGTGTTCTATATATTCGTACCCTAAATCTATATAGATACAGCCTATAAATATAATATCTTTATGTATCCATAAAAAGTAGTATCTCAAGTTGAATCCTCTGCCAATAGATCCAAGAGAAAAAGTATACAGGCACGTCGATGCTCTATTTGGAGCAGGAGTCTCAGACGCACTGCCGGCTGATATTCAATTCGACTTCTCGAGGCGGACTGGCCGAATAAAGAACTTTAGCATAGCTGGCAGACTGGCCATAACTTTGCGAACCAATGGCGGGCTTGCGCTTACCATTATAGGTGCCCAGTATCTTCTTGAGAATAGCAAGCAGTTCTGGGAGAACTGCGTTATGCCTGTGCAGGAAGCCATTCCATTTGTAAGCGAAGGTCGATCGCTTTTCTGCAAGCATGTCAAGTGGTGTGGTTCTAATATCAAAGTTGGATCAGATGTCGCAATCATAGATGTCAATAGCAGTGGTGGAAGTAATGATAATAATAGTAGCAGAAGGGTGATAGCTGTGGGTATTGCAATGCTCTCCTCAAGACTGATGAAACAATATCAAAAGGGCGTAGCAGTAAAGGTTCGACAAGGAATAAAAGGTAGAACGGAGTAATCGAGGCACAGTATATGATGCGCGGCAATCGTGAAATGAGGCGCATGCTCGATAAGATGGGCCTTGACATGAAGACGATGGATAGTGTAGAAGAAGTGATTATCAAGACTGATACAAAAGAGCTTTATCTCATCAAGCCGCAGGTGATCGAAATGAAGGGCAAGGATAGCACTATTTTTCAAGTTATTGCATCAGACATTGAAGAAAAACAGCGTGAGGTCCCTACATTCAAGGAAGAGGATATTATACTTGTCATGCAGCAAGCTAATGTTTCTAGGGAAAAGGCGATACAGGCGCTGACTGAGAGCAAGGGAGATATGGCTCAAGCCATACTTAGCCTTGCTACATAACACTTAGTTTTAATATCCCTCTTACTACTTTTGATTCAGATAGCTTGGCAAAGGGAAAGACGGCACACCCTGACATTCCACCATCAACTTCACATTCTGCAGTCGAAACTATTGTCAGCGCTTTATCTGAGCTTGAAAATGATATCGACGGGATGTATGGCCGCGTCGAGGAAATGAGAAGGCGCATAATTGCCCACTCTGATGAAGAAATTGAGAATCTAAAGCAACAAATAATCACTCTTGCAAACGAGGAAGCCAAGCAAATAGTGGATAGCACCAAAGTAGAAGCCGAGGCTGAGTCAGAACAAATAGGTGAGATTGGAAGAGCTAACCTTGCCAACATTAGGAAGAACATTAAAGCATCGTTTGACGCAACGGTTGATAGTATTGTCCAGGCAGTTCTGGGTGATACTACTACTTTGCCAGTAACTACACAAAAGGTGGAAACAAACTCACAACCATCATCATCATCTCCTTCTTCCGTCCATCAATCAACCAAGATCAGGAAATATACCTCAGACGGCAATCCTGTCAGCTAATCCATAAGCTTTAAAAGCACTTATTGCTTAAACTCAATATTGATGAAACGCCCCTGACCGAGGAGGAGCTTTCATATCGAAAGATCACAGTAGCGACTGTTCGCGGCCGTCCGTACTACAATATAACATGTGCCCTTAGGCTAATGGATCTGCAGTTTGACTCGCTATCTCCAGAGGAAGCTGCCGTATCAAATGCTAAAGTCATTATTACGACGCAGGATGAGGCTGGCATTGTAAATAAGAAAGGCATAGTCATGATTGATACTGAACTTGAAAAATATCCTGCAATTGCCAAGGCAAAGATCCTGCGAAGTGTCGTAGGCGAACGAGTAATAGATGATCAACTGATCATAGGAATAGATCCAGGCACCAGGATCGGAATATCTGCCATCTACCTGCATCATGAGATCGCAAGTGCAGTTGTCGAATCTTCACCTCCGGATGCAATTAACCATGTTGCAGTTATGCTTGGCGGTATAGAATCAAGAAAAAAAGTCGTGAAAATAGGCGACGGCAATATTACTATGGCGATACAGATCGCCCGTATGCTGAAAATGAAATTCAAAGATAGTGTCAGTATTGAGATAGTAGACGAACATGGAACGTCATTACCGCAGAATACCGATGCCAACAGGCGCGGAGTACGGGATAGATCATCGGCAAGGGCAATAGCATTTAGGAGCGGAAAGAGATTTACGCTGAAATAGAGTTTTTTGTTTTTTCATCGTCTCTTCATCTGATGTGATCCTAGGTCATCATCGTATCAGTCTTCTTGTCTCTTTGTTTTTTCTGCATCTGTGTTTGAACTGATGTAAAAAATTGCGGTCACCGGGATTTGAACCCGGGTTATAGGCTTGGGAAGCCCATGTCATGACCAAACTAGACCATGACCGCACTTTAGTAATAATAAGGGCGGATTGACAAGGATATTAAGTCTTGGTGATTGGATGTAGCATTGTTAGTAGATTGAAATTTCTGGTCAGAATTTTGCTATCTATCTGAAGTTCCTTTTGTGATCTGATTGTTCCCTTTCTTGCTTTGAATCTCAAGGAGAACACTATCCAAATATGTCTTTACATCTTTTTGTTCTAATGATGGTTGTATGCCGGTCTGTTCTTTGATAATCTCTCTTTCTTTTTCTATGATATCTAAAACCTTCTTTTCTGTCTCTTGTTCAAGCTGAGCAGCAGCCATAGTACCAAAAACTTTAGATCCTGCTGAGGCTTTGATTAACCTACGAAGCCTAGAGTCTTGGGCCATATGAACTGCGGAAAGGTAAAACCCAGCACACAACATAAATGATGCCAGCAACATTAGTGTACGCCCTGCTACTCCAAAGGTTTGCTGCTGAGCAGAAGGTCCAAGCGTGATACTCATCATTATAGCTCCAATTGCTGCAATAGTGAGATAGTCTTTTATTTTTCCAGACTCAACTTTTCTTGCTATTACAAAAAAGGAAACGCCAAACAAAATACTGCCTGATATCACGCCTGCTCTTAAAATCCATCGGAAGAGATATCCATTTGGAAAGTCGTCCCAATTCCATGGTGTACCTGTAAACAGAGTATAGTACTGAGTGAATCTTCCTATCATATAGAGTACTAATGGGATTATAAGTAAAATCAAAAGTATAGCAGGCATCTTACCTACCCTTTGATGGTAATACTGGCGCAGCAACATAGTTGTAATGGCCCACGTAAATACATATGAAACAGCAATTGGAATCCAGCCATTCAGATACTCGTAAATCATCTTGATCGATGAAGGCACAATGTAAAGTGTCGTGGTATCGGGCTTAACTACTTTGTATTGTAGTTCTCCCTGATACTTTTCATCGTCTTCGTAGATAAATATGTCTTGAGGAATTGAGCCGGGAGGAGATTCTTCTTCTACTACTCTTACAAGGAGCATCTTTGAGCCTGCATCAAATGCCATTGCTGCAGCAAGTGAAGCAGCAGCTAATCCGCAGACTAGTAGTAGACGATGAGTATCTCTATCTCTGCCCCTGCTTACTTTATACCATGAGAAAAACTTGAAACCAATTGTTATCATTATGCCTATGGAAACTATGGTGCTGAGTGAAAAGACAAAATATACTAGATATCTAACACTAACATTATAATAATAAAATCCAAGGAACATTGCCACAAAAGTGGCAATTAGAACCAACATGACTGCTGTTACGACCTTGAATATTCTGTCAAAAAGTAAGGACTTGGCTCTTACCTCTGCACTTACTTCACTAACATATTTCAAAATAATAAACGATCCTACTGCTCCAACAGCTATAGTCAATCCAAAGATTATCGCCCCTGAAAAATTATCATAAGGAAGCATCTCTCGACTTGCCAAGTAATCAATTATTACGACAGTAGTAATTGCTATTGCAGCAGCAATGACTGTTTTTCTCGATATAGGGACTAAATCAGTTAATTTGCTAAATAAGGGAGCGTTTTTTATCATTTTTTATCAAATATACCACTCCCAACAATACTTTTGATCAATTTATATGTTATTCCTTCTTTTTCTTCATTATTTTTTTGTTGTCATATTATATGCCTCAAAGATATAATGAAATATTGAAAATCCTATGCATAATTTGCAATGGTATGATTCACTTAATATCTACAAATTCCTAATTATCATAAGAAAGGTTAATACCGCCCTTTTAAGGGCTAAAGCAAAGCAAATTAAAAAACGGCCCTTAGGAAGAGAGACTATATTACCTGCTCTATCTCCCTTTTCCTACCTTGCTATTTGCTCCTTTTCTGCTTGGTCCCAGTTTCGTTCTTGAAGCTTCTTCATTATAAAATCTATTTTTTCTTCTATTCTCTCGCTCGATTCTTTTGATTGAGGTGAGCCTACATACAATAGGAACGATAATCCTGCCACCTGCCACATCAGCTGTAGAAACTCTGACTGCCAGTTTTCCATTATATCCCGAAACGTCACATTAAGATACTCACCAGCCCGAACGGGCTGACTATGTGCTTGCTGTTCCTGCACGTATGCAAACCATGCAGATACCCAATGCGCAGTCAAGCTGATTAGGAAGAACCCCAACGTAACCCAAAGAAAACCGCGCCTATTTTTCTGTAGCTTGGTAAGCAGTGAGATCCTATCGGAGGCGCCCTTCTTGTTATAAGATTCCGCCATCCCAAAAGTTTAATGGAGCTTATTCCATAAAGATACGACAGTATCTCCTATCAACGACATTATGGTAACATAGTTGGGCGCTAAAATGCTATGCTTTATCTTCTTGGGATCCGGCTTCGAGGGCAAACCATATTGCGAGGCAATTCAATAAAGTAGAAGAATTTTGTGGCAACTATGAAGTGAACAAAGATTCACTTTCTGCATGCAGATTGTATGTCCTTCTTTTTTCTTCATCTATCTGGCTTATGTGGTATCGGGGTGCTAATGCAATAAAGGCTGCCGCATTTTAATAAAATGGACAATATTTTTTATGACCTTGTCTAAAGTGGATTAGTGGATTTGTTGCTATGATGGAACAATGGCAAAAACAATGGAT
>DATFBV010000062.1:0-5533 GCA_035253605.1 Nitrososphaera sp. | reverse complement strand
CTGCTCTTCTTCAGCCAGTTTGTCTATGGGTTCGCCAGTTGGCAACGGTGCATTTCTGTCTACTCTATATTTCAATAGCTCAGGAAAGTCTATTCCCACTATGACATTTCTGCCTGCCGCCACTATCTCCGATTTTGGTATATCAAATCGATAATCATAATGTCCAAATACTATGATCTTGTCATCTGTTTCTTTTACCACATGTCCAACATGGTCTTCATTATCTGTCCTCACACCTTTGTTGAACAGAGACTTTGGGTACTCCCTCTCGTAGGCCGCTAAATCAATGTTCTCGGTCCTTGTCCAAGGGTCTTTCGTTGCCTTTCCTGTTGGCAGCGGCTCTTCTCTGCTAACCTTGTACCTTTTTGCAAGTTCGTACATTGGCAAGTCTATCAAAACGTTGCCGCTAGTAAACCTGATTTCGGATTTTGGTATGTCGTATCTATCGTCTCCACCACCAAAAACCACAATTTTATCATCTGTTTCTCTTACCACATGTCCTACGTGAGGCGAATCAAGTGCCTTCACTCCCTTGTTAAAGTATTTTCCGGAAGTCACATTGTACAATTACGTGAAGAGGCTATTTAACAATACTTATCGTTTCAAGCAATTATAAAAGATTATAAGCACTAAATTTAATTCCCCAGAGGTCCTCTTCAAAAAAAGATATAATTGAGTATAGAGGGACGTCTCATAAATGGCTGGTTACCGTTTATATTTGCAAAATTTATTTGTGACCAACTTCAAATTGTTAGAGATATTCTCCTAGTCGTAGACACTGGAACTGCTACTACCACAATAAATGAATTTGACGCTCGACAAATGAAAGTAGATTATTCAAAATTGACAAAATATCAAAATTCTCTAGGTATTGGCGGCTCAGCTGAATCATACTTGGCTGATTCATGTCATTTGTATTTTGGAGAGGGTATAGAATCAGTCGATGTCAAACCTGTCAAGTTTCTCCGGCAAAGTAATATTGAGAAAGTTGATCAGGAGCGTTATCCAAGTCTTTTAGGTATGGACGTACTGAGAAATTATAAAATAAGCTTTAGCGAATTAAAAGTAATCTTAGAAAGAGAAAGTGGAAGTTGATTTCAATAATTGAGGATAATTTACCTAGGGATTATTCAGATCGGACCGGTTAGGCTCGAGAAAGAAGAAGGCAGTGAGATGGGAGTATATACATTGCTTGCTAAGAGAAGCACAATAGAACAAAAAATTCAGTTATATGACACAAGATACATGTTGTAATGTGAGGATCGTCAAGCAGGTTATTTACAATCTTCAATGTATCCCATAAAGTTACAGAACCCGATGTGCTCAACATATATCAACTTTGTTTTCCAAAATTGATTTCATATGGTTAAGACGAAGAAGAGATCATCACAACCTTCCAAGAAAAAAGGCAAGGCAGGTTCTAGAATCCGGAGTAGATCTGGAAAAGTCAATACACAGAAAAGGAGAAGAACTACAACAAGACAGTCACCCAAAGCAGCCAGCAGAACTAGAATGAAGAAGAGGACAAAGACACCTGACGTTATTATCAAGAGAACAAGTGGAAGAAGGGAAAAGTTTGAAACCGACAAAATGGCTCAAACTGTAAGTAGGTCCGGTACTCCATTCTTGCTTGCAAGGGATGTTGCAAAGACAGTTTCAGAGAAGGTAATGCGTGAGAGGAGTGATACCGCAGCAATCGAAGGAGAAAAAGAAAAGAGAACATCTTCGCCTTCCACTATCGAAGTAGATGCAATGGAGGTAAGAAAGATGGTCGCAGAGGAGCTAAAGGAAAGAAACCGTCCCGATATTGCCTCATCGTATTCAGGTGAACGGCCAGAAAATACTCGGCAAGGAAGACACGAACTAATGAGAGAGAATCAACCACTGCATGATGCAGATGCTGCAAATCAGAGCAAGTTACTCTTTGATTCAAGCACAAACATGGCAAAGAGTACACGTCCATCCACAATGAAACGCTAAGAAAAAACACAAAAGCTACAGATTCGAGAAATCCATTAGTGCTAGTGTTTTTTCTTGCTAATAAAAGACAAGAGTGGATAACGGGCATAGTCAGAATTCTGTCTTTTTCTTTCTTTCTTTTTCTTTATATCTTTCATAAGCGATCTGATGCGGTTAATAGCTACTTTTTATCCTCCTTGTCCGGCGTGTTTTTTCTATTTTATTCTAGCTTATGACTGATTTCTTTGAATTACTTCATGCGACTTCTATCATGCATAGTTTGTCTGGACAGGGCATTTTTTTAGATATCATGTAGCCGACATTTTCTAGATGGTGCTTGAGTCGCCCTCTCTCCATCTCATCATTTCAAGAGTGATAACAAGTGAAATCAATGAATGCTTAAGAACCACATTAGCATTTACAACTCTAGTGTCCTATACGCCTGATATTAAATACTCAAAGCACAATAGGGTTCGCTTCAAATCTTCGGTAGATAGAGATAAGGGTAGAAACATGTTCACCGAGTTTTTTGGCAACATAAGAACAGAGGAGTTGGGAAAGGAATTGAGAGGTCATATTATACTTGATAGTATAAGCGACATACGAGAATCAATCATCCTAACCTTCTGGGAGACAAGAGAGGATATGGACAAGTTTTACTCTCCGTATAACAAAGCCCTAGCTAGCTTAGTCGAAAGAGCAAAGCCCTTATTTGAAAAAATGCCTGAAAGAACTGATTATGCTGTTTCAGAATTATCATTATTATAATATCTTGACTCTTGTCAAGAATTGATAAGAAAAGAGAAAAAGAGAAGGAGAGAAGGAGAGAATATGCCTTTGATCTATAATAGTTGGTTCTTATTCAGCACAAGCCATTGTTTGGCTGCATGAACGTCATCTTGTGTTAGCTCATGGCCGCTGTTTTGCCATTGCAGATCTACAACAGCACGAGCCTGTTTGAGCAATCCAGAAAGCGTCTCTGCTTCTTGTCTTGTAGCTATAGGATCTCTCAATCCAGATGACATGAATATGCGCTTGCCCGATAGGTCAGGAAGGTTGTCGGGAATGAGAGGAACCATAACACGGAAGAGTATTGCGCCTGACAATGTTTGCGGCTTGAGCATGAGCATGCTGGCGGCTATGTTTGCACCATTGGAATAGCCCACTGCTATGACCTTGCGTGCATCAAATCCATAAATTCTCGAAGCATTGACAACAAAGCCGGCAAGCTCGTGAGTGCGAAACTTAAGATCCTCGATATCAAAGACGCCTTCAGAGAGTCTGCGAAAGAAACGCGGTATTCTACCTCCTTCCAGTATTTTGCCTCGAGGACTGAGTAATCCAGCGTTGGGATCAAGCTCACGCCCTAGCGGAAGAAGATCATCCTCATTTCCACCAGTACCATGCAATAGAAGCAAGGTTAATCCAGCTTTATCCTCTGCACCCAGAGACGGAATATAGCGATGCGTAAAGCCTAGTTGATCTGATTCGTTGGCTGGCGATGATGTTGTAGGCATACTCACAATGTCCCCCATTCTATTGTCTTTCCGGAGAGGTTTTTACTGGAGGCAATAGTTGTTCCAGCTTTCCACGCACAGGCTCAAGCCACTCTGGTAGTTTTAAATGCTTTCCAAGATCTTCTGGCCTTTCATCTATAGCAAATCCAGGTGGATCTGTGGCAATTTCAAAGAGTATGCCACCTGGCTCTCGAAAATAGACAGAATGAAAGTATGTGCGGTCAATTACAGGGGTCGGATTAAGCTTTGCTTCCTCAACAATTCTCTTACGCAAATCTATCTGGTGCCTATCGTTAGCGGCTCGCCACGCAATATGGTGGACTGTACCTATTCCTATATAGCCTCTCGATATTTCAGGTTGACATACAACATCGACAAATGAGCCTAATGATTGGGAGGATTCCGTACTGCCGCTGTCGCCTCGTTGGTTGTTATTGTTTTTTTCCACTATTCTAAAGCGAAATCTATCTTCTTTGTTATCCTTAGCTACGAGTTTGAATCCCATAGTGTCAGTCAGAAGTGAAGCGGTGTGCTCATATCCTTCTTCAGAAAGTGTAGCTGAGTGGAATCCTCTTATGGCATGTTCTTTACTAATAGGGCTTTCTTTCCATATGTCGTTATCTGTTTGCCGTAGTAGTAGTTGTCCTTGAGAATCATTAGAAGAAGGAGAAATAAGCTCAAGCGTCAATCCATCAGGATCATGGAATGAAACAAATTCATCGCTAAAGCGTTTTGAGGGGCCAACAAAGGAAATACCATTGCTCTTGAGTCTATCAATCCAGTAGGTCATTGAGCCACTTGGAATCAAAAAGGATATTGCTGTGACCTGTCCTGTTCCGCGATACCCTGTAGGAGCCTCAGACCAAGGGAAAAACGTAAGAATGGTCCCAGGGCGTCCAAGTGAATTGCCATAGTAAAGATGGTATGTTGTAGGGTCATCAAAATTAACTGTTAGCTTAACTAGCCTCAGCCCCATCAGCCCCGAGTAAAAGTCAATGTTCCGTTGAGGGTTTCTAGCTATAGCAGTAATGTGATGTATGCCAAGAACTCCTTCTTCTTCTGATTTTTGATTATGCTCTATCACATTACCTACCTTCTGTTGTAATCTCCATGCTCAGGATATGTTTCAATATTTAAAAAGATTATATCAATAATGCATCCGTTCTTCAATCATAGAGCATATAGATCCACATAGACGCAGCAGTTGCTTGCTTGCTGTTGGCCTCTAATCCATGATGTTGATGGCAGTCTAGGGCTTTTAGAAACCTATTATCTTTGAAGAACGAGAAACCGAATACATCCACCAAAGGGCCTCATTCGGAAGGTAGATCAGACAATAAAGTCTCTGACTTGATCAGAGTGTCTATGCCGCGCTTTAACTTTGACAACTGACTAGGCCAAAATGTCATTGGATTCATCTTCGAGTATAAGGGTCTATTAATACCGAATGAATTTGTATACAAAACCCTCCAGCTAAGCGTCATACAAAACCAAGACAATCTGTCAACGGTGGTATATAAAGCAAAAAATTAGGAGGAGAGCAAAAAAATAGAGAAGTTATCCGTCTGTTGTTGCTATTGTTAACGACCTAGTGGCTGCTGCCTCTATTCTCTTCAAAGAAGTCTTGAAGCTATTCTAGGCCACCAGTGTCGAGATCACTTAACCTCCGCCGCCTTCTTCGCCTTCTTCGCCTTCGTCGCCGCCTTCTTCGCCTTCAGCAGTGGCCCCGCCTGCAGTTGTAGTCGTGTTGGCTCCTAATTCCGTCAGAGCTAGATCCAAGTGCATTAGTGCAGTTTCAGTGTCATCACCCTCTAATGCTGTACGTACTTCTTCTAAATGCAGTATTACTTCTGATGCGGTCGTCTGGTTTAGTCCTGCAGTTGTAGCGTTTCCGCCTGTGGTTGTAGCGTTTCCGCCTGTGGTTGCACCACCTCCTCCTGTCATGTTTTGTTGTGCTATTGCCGGTTGGTAGCCGCCAATGAGGGATAGTCCTGACAGCAATAGAGCTGCAGTGACTATGGCCCCAACCATAGGGATAGCAGCTATTGCTTTGGTTC
>DATFBV010000061.1:0-12752 GCA_035253605.1 Nitrososphaera sp. | reverse complement strand
CCCTTTATTCCCTGTTTTGATACAAGAGTTGAAGGCGTAAGCACCGTAACATATTTTCGAAGTTGAAGGATGCTCTTATCTGGCATGGACTCTATTGCATCTTTAACCTCTTTAGTCATCGTCTCAGTTGGTACTACAAAGACTAACTTGTCCACAAGATTTAGCATGGCTCTTGCTATCCCTTCATTTATTGAAGAATTGGAAAACTCTGTAAGACATATGAAGCCAAGACGCATGTCTGGTAGCGATTCAGAGCCAGGCTTGAACAACCATACGATATGCACGGGCCCTGCTCCTAGGTCGTAGTTCTCTATAACCTCATATCCCATGTCTCTTCCTATTTGGATGATGGGCGCCTTTAATGTATCAATAGATTGAAGTCTCTCTTGTGCACGCTTTTCAGGTTCCGAATAAGAATTTTCTCCTTGTTGGATCATGGTAGAAGTTATAAACACACTATCCTTTTTTACAATTATACGACATGCTGATAAGCTGACATTGCCATAATCCATAACTTTTCACATACGCAACGAAAAGAGAGAATAGGAAATGAATTTTTTAGTTGTCTTGTCTTCCTCGCTTTCGCCAGGTGCGGTGTATTTTGTAATAATAATGAGTGAGAGGCACCACCTGAAATTACAAATAAAAACTCTCTCTTCCTTTCTTCTTCTCTTTCCCCAAGAGGTGAGTAAGGATTGTAAGTCTATTCTCTGACTATAATATCTCTTATTGAGTTGGTGATGTTATTAAATACGTTCATAGCTTCCTCTTCAAATGTTTCTTCTGCTTGTGTAGCCCTAGTTTCAATTGCAGATTGTACCTGTGTGGTGTTTATACCAAGTTCTGCTAGCTCCTGTTCAATTTTCTCCTGTATGCTGCGCGGCATAGGAAGCGTTACACTAAAGCCATCATCCTTTGAAAGCATATTTACCGTGCCATATATTGGCTGGCCATGAAAATGGTCATCTATGTCTTCAGAATCAATATCAATCATCAAAACTGTACCATTCATGATGGACAGGATTGTATCAGCTTGTGACCATGCAAGTTCATCATTAAAGTATACATCTGCTTTGCCTATTATGATCACTGCATTATTGTTTGAATTGAAAGCCGAGGCTATATCACTAGCATTTGTTGTGGGCACAAAATTAGTTATTCTGTGAGTATGGAGCATTGTACCATTTGTACTGACCTTGATGAATTCTACATCAAATGCAGTACTGTTGTTGCTGTCGTTAGAGTTAGATGCCAAGACCCAGTCCCCACTTAGAAGCCATCCAATATCTTTAGCCATGGAGTACTGCATAGCCCGGGAGGCAGCAGAATCAGTTGCAGGAGGTGAGGTGTTACTACTAGTATTCATCATCATTTGAGGCATGCTCATAGAATTATTCAAAAGATCATTACCTGTGTCAGCCGTTGTAGGCATGAGCATACTGTTTATTCTTCCAGATAGAATTAGAGTGGTATCACCATCCTCATTATTTTCCTGTTGGCTAAAAGAGGGTACCTGTAGACCAGATATGGAAGCTAGCAATCCCATAAGTACAATTGGGAGAATTCTTCCAACTACTATCGCAGGGGATCTTATTCTATATCGAATGTTAACCATCAGAGAACATGATTAGTTATAATATTTAGAGGATTTGAGTATCATGGAATCGTAGAAAACTAATTCAACAGGGCATCTGTATTAAAGGACGGTTAATTATTACAATCATAACATTAGAGCGAAGTTATAATGCGTCCCTGATGAATGAAATTCCACCTTGCGGTATATAATAATAACACCAAACTACAAAAACACAGTTAGATTTTCTCGTGTATATATCTGGAGAATATCCATGCATGCCCCTTATCAAGTATCGCTCCTAGTACAAACTTTTTAACTAACAACTATGCTCGATGCAGTTGATCAATGCATGGCCCTATTTGGCTTGAAAATCCAGTAATCTCTTTGGCGCTATTTGCTGTAGCGTTTTATCTGTTGTATAGAGCATTGATTACGGAGAAGCATCATCGTGAGCCTCAACATAGTAATAGCAGCTACAGTCTAGAAAAGAGCCTTTTTGGGCATAAGATAATCGATACAAGTAGAGGATGGCTATTTTTTACATCTTTTCTAGCATTAGTGGCGCTCGGTGCTCACTTTCTTGCAGAATATACATTTCATGTATATGATATAACACCAATTGACAGGTTTACACACGGGCTTTCTGGAATGGCGCTGACTGCAATTGTTCTAAATCTTTACTTGACAAAAAGTCGAAAAAATTATTATATTGTCAGCATAGCTGCCTCTTGGGTTGCATTCGTTCTCTGGGAGGTGTATGAATGGATTTATGCAACTTATAGTGGCCCAAGTGGCTTTATTCAGACTGAGCCGTGGGATATGGCTATAGATCTATGGGTTGATTCGCTTGGCGCTTTAGCAATATGCTTCCTCTGCGATGAATTTACAGAGGGCTAAAAAGCAGTTACATCAATCCCCATGATGAGCATTGACCAAGGGGTAAGAGGAAGAGGAGGAAAACGAGGAGGAGGAGGAGGAGAAGATATGCACATCATACCCAGCGACCTCTAAGCATATTTTGGTAACGGATATAGCTTACCGTCTTTCCTATACTGCTTCCAGCAATCTTCGTGAAAGAACATTAGAATATCCAACCATGGAATATCGATATTGATTCCGCAGTAATCACAAATCCTCCCCTTATTAGCATCCCACAATAAACGCCCTGTCCATTCTTGCCGATCTTCTATTGTTTCTTCTTTGCTTTTTTCAAAAGGCAAAGTATTGCATATGCAATAGTTAAGGATTACTTAAGCTGTCTGGTTTGTTTCCAGCAGCTTTGTCCTCCTTCGACAAATCCTCGTCAACTTCCTAGTATTCTCGGTTCGTACTGCAGCATTGCGCCATTTTATAGATGTACATTAGGACAGGTCATGCTTTCAGCATTATGTAGAAGGTGTAATTTATCAACCTCTCGCCAATAATAAGAAGAGAAAGGAACAGAAAAATCTAAACAAGAAGGAAGGAAAAGATAGAGGTAGAGATATCAGATATGCCACAGATAGAATTAACAAAGGAAGCAGAAGCAAAGCTTATGACACTTGTAGAATGTCTTAATCTAGATAATGAATCCACAGTAATTAATGAGCTATTTTATAAATTTGTGCTAGACCAAGAGCCTGATAAAAGGAGAATGATAATGGCAGTTTATCAGATGAATATTAAGAATACTGCTAGCTAGCAGCAGCATTAGATCATGATAGAGAAACGCAAGTGAAAACAATCTGTAAAGCATGTATATCCATCATCATCATCACCCGTATTCAACGGAAATAGGACTAAATTCTATATTACCGAGATCATAAAAAAGAGCACGAAGCAAAAATGGATAGATGACAATTACAATGTGGATATATATATTTGCAAAAATCAAGAGGTGCAGTCTACTTTTTGCATGCAAATAAAAAAGGTGAAAATCAGTTAATAATTTCTTTTACGAGAATATAAGAAATTAAATAAGTGGACTAGAAACAACGATAGATTTTTCGATCATCCAACAGTAACAGTCGATTCCGCTTCTTCTTTGTGCATCTCGCCTTTTTCACTATATGCTATTTTATAGTCCTGAAACATCGCCTGCTTAATGTTATCTGAAAGAGTTTGAAGTTCTTCATTATCATTTATTTGATCCTTTCTCTTGGGCTCAATTCCAAGTGACTTTAATTCATTTTTTAAATACTCCTTCTTGTCCATATGCTCCTTATCAAATATCTCAGAGGAGGAAGCAGATGTCACATTCATGGTATGGTCTTGTACAATTGATTCAATTTAAAAGCTATCGAACTAATTTCTGAAGCCAAGATATGTGTAAGTCTTGTTGTGAACAGAATCATTATGATTGCAATAGATGTCAGTAAGTATTCCAGATTGTGCCTCGAGCATATCAGGTGCCAAGAGATTAGTAATCTAAATCTAAATCTCATGGTGGAACCAATTATAATTTTACTGCCTTCTTGGCTTCTTAATTTCCGCTTCTAGGCACCCTCCTTGCCGCCTATGTTGAATTTGAACCGCTTTGGCTTCACTCATTGTGCTGCAGAATTGCTTCAGACTATGACGCTCACAGATTACCTTGTAGCCCATATGTGTTCAGTTTGACAATGTTATTGGCAATTGTCGTCTTTTTAGGCTTTAGCTCTCACAACTTCAGAACATTTCTCTTGTAATAACGCACTTAATTTGATTAACATCTTCTAAAACATTTCTCCTCTCGTATTATATCAAATATAGAGCAACGGCTTTGTATTATCTGATGAAGCCTGCTGACAATGTAATAATATGCCCCAACTGCGGCGACGGTCAGAAGATAATTGATGTAGAATCAGGTGAGCTAATTTGCACTAAATGTGGCTTTGTCATCCACGAGAGAGTAGGTGATGAGCAAGAAGATTGGAGCATTCTTGCTAGGGAGCCCAGCAGCAAATTGAGGACAAGCCCCACTTCTTTGGCCCGCTCT
Organism: Nitrososphaera sp.; assembly: GCA_035253605.1. Taxonomy (GTDB): domain Archaea; phylum Thermoproteota; class Nitrososphaeria; order Nitrososphaerales; family Nitrososphaeraceae; genus Nitrososphaera. Next base: position 8,220 of record DATFBV010000061.1, on the reverse strand, counting down.
GGTATGGGTCTCTCAACCATCATTGGTAGACCAGACAAGAGCGCTGGCAGTGGGCTCAATGCGGCCATGCGTTCAACCTTTGACAGGCTACGGGCATGGGATTTTAGAGTAAAGGGACAGGATGAGCGAAGTCTCAGGCGTGCATTTGTTGAGCTGGATAGGCTTCGTAGCATCATCCAGTTGTCGGATGCAATTGTAGAAAAGACCGCTTACATTTACCGGCGGGCCCAAGAGCGAGGCCTTGTGCGAGGCCGGACAATGCGTGCAATGCTAGGCGCAGCTATCTATATTGTTCAGAGGGAGATGGGTATTTCAGGTACCCTTGATGACATCATCAAAGCTACTAACACAAAAGAAAAGGACTTGGCGAGAGCCTATAGGATACTTTTGCGTGAGCTTGACCTCAAGGTCCCAATGCTTGACCCAATCAAGTGCGTATCCCGCGTAGCAAACAAGGCAAACATCAGCGAGCGCACGAAGCGTCAAGCAATGGACATGATCCATGATGTTGTAAAAAGCGGCCAGGCAGCAGGCAAGGATCCAATGGGGCTTGCTGCGTCAGTGTTGTATCTTGCGTGTGTTGGCAGTAATGAGTCAAAGAGTCAGGCGACGATAGCAGAGGCAGCGGGGGTATCAGAAGTGACATTGAGGAAGAACCAGCGAATGATAATAAGTATACGGCAGCCTCCAGATGAGGTCATGCTATAAAGCAGCTACCATCTCTTTTAAAAATCACGTAGTACATATCTATCTATATTTTTTATCAAACAGAGTCGCTAGTTGCTCACGTATGTTGTCATTTGCCACTGCGGCATACGAGAGTCTCGTCTTGACATCTAGGTTAGATTCAAGGTCTGAGCCATCATCTGAATATATTTTGGCTCCAGCCTCTTTTGCTATCAGATAGCCAGCAGCAACATCGGTCGGCCGAATCTTTCCTCGTAGATCAATATAGGCATCCAAGAACCCTCGTGCAACAAAGCACATTTCCAACGCATTTGCGCCAAACTGTCGTATGTGGTTAGCCTCTGCAATGATTGGGGCAAGGCGCTCAACCAATGCAGGTTTGACTCCAGATACATTTATCCCAATTGTAGAATCTGAGGTGGGTTCTCGCTTGACGAAGATCCTCCTATCATTCAAAAATGCTCCTTTATTCTTTGAAGCATAATAGAGGTCACCCCTTGGAAGATCAATTATGGCTGCTTCAGCTACTGCACTGAGATAAAAGTCGGTTGCATATGCAATCGAGCAACAGAAGAAAGGTATTCCGCAAATGGCATTTGTCGTTCCGTCGATCGCATCTATAATGATGTAGCCCTCTTTGCCCTCGATCCTACCATACTCTTCTCCAATTATCGTGGCTTCAATGCCTCGCGCTCTGATGACATCAATCACTGTCTTTTCAGCTATCAAGTCGATTCTGCGCGACATATCGCCGCCTGCTCCTCTCCCCATCTGCACGCTACCAAGGGCAGTCCCAGCAAGGCCCTTTGTATTCTCATTGACCTGCTGGCATGCCTCCTTTAGAATATCAATTATCATCATCATTGCAGCATCCTTAAGGCAGAGTCAATAAAAGATTATGTGTACGCAGCAAAAGAGACTCAACCTAAAGTATAATCTAACTCTTATCTTATCATATATACAAGAGAGATCTTTCATACAAGCTTGTCCTGCTTCTGGCCATAACCACGAAAGAGTGAATAATATAATATAGCATAATATAATATGACAGCATTTAGCATCAATGTTGTTGTGAGAGCTGACGCTTTTTTCTTGTGCATGTATTTTACATGGTTTGAGTAAAGCCATTCCGTCTAATGTCTAAGGTTATATCATAGAGACGATAATTATATTCCATGCTGGCTACACCCACACCCTCCTATTCTCACGATTACGATGCCAGTTTAATGGAGCGGTTACTATTCAGGGTGGCAAAAAGATGGGTTGCAGGTTATAATGCTCATGAGGCAATAGAAGCAGCAGTTGACACAAACAGTCACAGAATGTGTGCTATTCTAAACTTTCTTGGTGAGGATATCACAGATGCCAAAATGGTTGACATGACGGTTAACGAATACCTGTTTCTAATGGACCTGATACATGCAAGAAAGGCACATGGGTGTGTTTCTGTCAAACCTACGCAGCTTGGCCTTACAATTGACTATAATACGTGCTTGCAGAACTTCAGCAGGCTTGCTGCAAAAGCTAGAGAGCTTGGGCAGTTCATATGGTTAGACATGGAATCAGTCAAGTCTACAGAAGATACAATTGCTATCTATCTAGACTTGTACAAGCAATATGACATGATAGGCATAGCAGTACAGTCGTATTTGCGCAGGAGCGCAAGTGACCTCTTACATATTATTGAGAGCGGCGGCAAGGTAAGGCTTGTTAAGGGTGCATACCACGAAGCAGAGGAGCATGTCTTTGTTACAGATGAAGAAGTAAATGCCAATTATTCGAAGTTGATGAAGATGCTCTTTGAGAGTGATAATTATTTTGCAATTGCGACTCATAACTCAGATCTAATCGAGGAGGCAATCAGTATAGGCAAGAATACCAAGTTTGAATTCCAGATGCTGAAGGGTATTCGAGACGATTTAAAGCTAGAGCTTATAAAAAGAGGGTTTATAGTCTCTGAATACATCCCTTATGGCAATCAATGGCTTCCTTATTCGGTGCGAAGAATACTGGAGCGAAAGCGCAACTTGTTGCTACTAGTAAGGTCGCTCATTCAACAATAGCGGGTTATTAAGGCGCCATATTACTAACAGCATTAAAGTAGTTATTCTTGATAAGCCCTCAAGATCTACAATCGCTACCCATAAAGCTATGAACTGATGATGATATTACCTTCCCATCACACGAGATATGGTCAGACTTTCACTCCAACGCTTAGTTGATGCAGAAGATCATAGCGTTGTTAACGTGATTAGAATATGCACACTAGGGTCTTAGAGCAGAGCTAATGGTACAGTAGGATCAGTTGTGATCTGTTGAAAGAAGCGTTGACAAATTCACCGCGACCCTTTTTCTACCTGATTCCTTCCTAGGCTTTATCTGAAACAAAGTAGCTATTATAACACAGCATTACAATCTGTCATTGTGGGTGTGTCTCTCTCTCTCTTTTCTACATCACTACTTTTTGAATTGGACCGAGTATGCCTCCTGACCGCTACCGTTACCTTCTCCATACTCTTTGGTTTTGATTTTCTTCTTGAAGACTCGAATGCCGCGGGCGGCTAGTTGTTTTCTATCCTTATACAACACTGCCCCTATTGAAACATTTAGCAATATTTCAAAGGATTCTGCTCCACTAACCATTCGGCTTGCACCTACAACGGGAGGACCAACAATATTCAAATCTCCAATCTCAATCAAGGTACACTGACCTGAATCTACACCTAATGATAGTCCAACATTTGCTGGAAAATTTTGAGAATTCATACGATACTTATTCAAAACTTCGGGGAAATAAGAGAGCAAAGCCTGACAGAAAGCAAGAATTCTTTGAACGTATTTGTTTGGATCATCACCATATATCCAATAAATTATGAAACCATCTCCCGTGAATTTATCAAACCATCCTTCATTAGTGTTGGCTGTACTTTTGATGGCTTTCATAAAATCTCGAGTAATCTGCGAAAATTTTTTTGACGATATCGACTCTTTCATGAGAGAAGTTGACTGCCGGATATCGCCTACAAGTACGTGTAACCCGATTTGATCTCCGGTTTCTAAAAGTTGTTCTAGCTTGCCTGAAGGAATGATTTTCTGCCAGCCCTCTGGTGCATGATGATCTATGTTGATTTGGTTTAAGATAGAAGATCTTTTCTTTCTGCTGACAGCAGTCTTCTTCCTTTCAACTGATTTATCGCTAGATGGGAAAGAAGAAGATCTTGTCGGTCTCATTTAAGTAAGATCTCTTGTAGTAGCATTATAAATCATCATTCTCATATACTCATATGCTGCTATTTGCAATCCGCTTCCAGTATTACAGTGAATGGCTTTTCATTCAGAAGCAAATAGTTTTGTTTTGTTTTGTTTTTTTTATAACCGAGCAATTTTCATTAACCTTCTGTACTTATGACCTAGGGAAAATTTAGATCCCCTGAGATCGAGATGCCCTACTCAAGGCCTCATCAGCAATACCACGCATGACTCGTTCACTGTCCTTGTCTATGCGTGTAATTGCTGCGGGAGTATATGTTGCTACTACTAAATTGTTTGAAAAAACTCTTGTAGGTTATTCTCAAAATAAAATATATTCTGGAGCGCTGGCATTCCCTACAAACCTTGTGCTAAGATCCAGACACACTCAGACAACCTCCTAATCCTAAAAACGAATAAAATTTTTATCTCTATCTCGTGTAGTAGTCTGGTTTTACATTAGAATTTTCTCTTCAAAGCCAGTAGCATTAGCTGATGCGATTAAGAGAAGAAGAAGAAGAAGAAGAAGCCGTAATAGCGTCATCTCCAGAAAGGTTAGGAGAATCAGCTATTCTATTACCCAACTTCTTCTTAATCTTATTCATTGCAGTTTCAAAGTGTCTCATTGAGATCCTCAGTTTACTTCCATTTCTTTGTCTGACGTGCTCCTTTATTGCACTCATGGCAGCTGCATTTACCAGTGCTGCAATGTCAGCTCCAGTCATGCCTTCTGTCATTTCTACCAGTTTGTCAAGGTTTACATCCGATTCCAGCGGCTTTTTCTTTGTGTGTATTTGAAATATATGCTTCCTTGCCTCCCTATCCGGTACTGGCACTTGAAGTATCCTATCAAACCTTCCAGGACGCAACAGAGCTTCGTCAATGATATCGGGTCTATTTGTTGCGCCAATTACCACGACACCTTTCAGGTCTTCTAATCCATCTAGCTCTGTCAGCATTTGACTAATGACGCGCTCTGTAACATGCGAATCGCCTTCAGAACCTCCCCTCCTCGGAGCTATTGCATCTAGCTCGTCGAAGAATATAACGCAGGGAGCCGCCTGGCGGGCTTTTCTGAAGACTTCTCTAACACCCTTCTCGGATTCACCAACCCATTTGCTTATCAATTCTGGTCCTTTGATGCTGATGAAGTTAGCTTCAGATGTGGCTGCTACTGCTTTGGCTATCATGGTCTTACCAGTTCCAGGAGGGCCATAGAGGAGAATCCCTTTAGGTGGTTCTACGTTTGCTTCACTAAATAGATCTGCATGTTTGAGAGGCCATTCTATCGCCTCTGTCAATTCTTCCTTCACCTGCTGTAGCCCACCAATATCCTCCCATCGCACGTTTGGTCTTTGTACTAGCACTTCCCTCATAGCAGAAGGCTGGACATCCCTCAATGCTTCGTCGAAATCTTGCTTTGTGATCTTTATTTTATTTAATATCTCCGCCGGAATTTTGGGCTGTTCTAAGTTAATTTCAGGCAGTATTCTTCTGAGTGAGCGCATAGCTGCTTCTTTGCTTAAAGCTTCTAGGTCGGCGCCTACAAATCCATGCGTCACCTTTGCAAACGACTCTAGGTTGACATCCTCCGTCAATGGCATGCCGCGGGTATGAATCAATAGGATATCCAATCGACCCTGTTCATCTGGTATTCCTATATCTATTTCCCTATCAAACCTGCCAGGTCGCCTAAGTGCAGGGTCAATTGCGTTTGGCCTATTCGTTGCACCGATAACGACAAGTTTGCCTCTTGACTGTATACCATCCATCAATGTGAGAAGCTGCGAAACAACACGCTTTTCTACATCTCCTGAAACTTCTTCTCTTTTAGGAGCAATGGAGTCAATCTCATCGATAAAGATAATTGAAGGTGCATTTTCTTCAGCTTCTTTGAAGACTTCCCTTAGGCGTTCTTCACTTTCTCCATAGAATTTGCTCATAATTTCTGGCCCGCTAATAGAGTAAAAGTTGGCATTTGTTTCGTTTGCGACAGCCTTTGCAAGTAGCGTTTTGCCTGTTCCTGGTGGACCATGAAGCAACACACCCTTTGGAGCCTCAATGCCAATCCGGTCAAATATCTCAGGATGTCTCAGAGGGAGTTCAATCATTTCCCTAACTTTCTGTACTTCATTCTTCAGTCCGCCAATATCCTCATAGGACACCCTAGGGACCCCTTTCGCTGCTGCCTTAGGAATGGATCCGATAATGAATTCGGTGTTGCTGTCGATCAATGATGCAGCATCAGTAGGTGAAGTGCTTGTAACAGCAAAGCCTATTCTTCTACCCATGATATTTAGAGGAATCATGTCTCCCCGGGTTACAACCCTTCCTTCGAGCAATTCGGGGAGATAGTCTTCAAGTCCTACAATGTTTAGCTCCTCGGTAGGTGCCAAGATTACCTGCTCGGCCTTTTTCACATTGACTTTGCGTACACTAACAATGTCATCGATTCCGACGCCAATATTATTGCGAGTGTAACCATCAATTCTGATCAATTTTTTGCCTTGATCATCACGCTGGCTTGACCAAAGCAGCACATAGCTTTTTTTCTTTTTGCCTGATACTTCTATGACATCTCCTGTTGATAGATCCATCTCGTCCATTACTTTTGGATCTACCAATGCCATTCCCCTACCCACAAATTTTGGGTTAGTCTCGGCCACTTTTAGTGATACTTTATTATTATTGTTATTATTATTATTGAAATTTTTCATATCTATTTTTTTACCTCTCAATAAAAATGGAGTGATTCTTGATCAATTTTACTCCACTTTAACTTCTCTTGCTTTTGGCTTCGGAGGCGCCTTCAGTTTGATCTTCAGTTCTAGAATGCCGTTTGCATAGGTAGCTTTTGCAGATGTATCGTCTAGTGTGACATTTATGGGAATGTCTGTGTGGTACTTCTTCTCTCCCTTCTCTGCATGTATAGAGACGTACTCTTCTCCAACATTGACCTTGATGTCCTGCTTTGTGACGCCTGGCATCTCTGCAGTAATAGTCAGCGTATTCTCTTTCTCATCTATTACCGTGTCAACCAGAGGTTCTCTAACACCACTTTGCTCTACCAATCCTCTTGACGATGGTTTAACGTTGCCAAATTCCCTTACATGTGGCTTGCCATCTGGACCTATGGTTATCTGATATCCATAGTGATAGGGACCTTGGATGACCATGTCAGAGGGGCTGGTTTCTCTGATAGTTCGAAACATTCTGTTCAGCATCTCTTCTGCTTCGGCAAACTCTTTGTCGATGCTCTCAAACATCCTTCTTCCAAAGCCTATATCCCAATCTCTTGACATTTTGTCAATCACCAATCATATGTAATACCTATGACATTATATAATTTTTTCGATACACAGCAATGTTTTTATTACTTAGATATCAGATTATTACGTATTCGGAGATGTTCTCTGAGGCAGTGTCAGTTCCAGAGGCTATACGGAAAGTCCTTGCAGACGACCATGTTTATTTGCAAGCGTTATTGTTAGGAATCGCTAACTATACAGCGCTAGCAGAGAGAATCAAGCCGGACATTGAGAGATTGACTGGTTCCAAAGTAAACTTGAATACTATTGTGGTTGCTATCAAGAGATTTGCAGATGCATTGGAAAAGAAGAACATGCAGCAGGAAAATAGCACTACACATTTGACTGCAGCAAAAGCAAGGATGTCATTGAAAGGGAGTATTATAGACATCGGCTTTCAAAAAGAAAATGATGACAATGACAATGATGCCTTGGCCAGTGTTCTAGATGAATTCTTTGAGCAAGACAGCAGATATAACCTGTTTCAAACTGATACTCATTTTTCCCTGCTTACAGAGGATGCAGATGAAATCAGGAGAATGGTTGCTAATGCAATACAAAAATTCGACGGGAAGATAAGTGGAGGTCTTTCCAAGATAACTGTATCCCTGCCCCCTGATCAGCAAAATCTGTACCAGATACTGTCAATTGTTTCAAATATATTATACAATCATCAAACTCCGATTCATAGCGCTTTCTTTACTACAAATGAAATGGTATTGATACTGAGTGACAGAGACGCAGCCAAGGTGTATGATTTGATCAGATTGAAACTGGGATAATAACAGAAAAGAGAAGGTTGCAGCACAAGCTAGAAAAGATACGGCTATTATCCTTCATTTACGCTTACATAGAGTGAGAGCTAAATGAGAAATTTCTAAATAATGTAAAAGGAGAATCTGAGGACACTTTTAAGTACGCAGTGAGTGACTGAATTTTCGAATGCAGGGAAAATTCCTTAAAAATACGACAGAAA
>DATFBV010000060.1:0-18758 GCA_035253605.1 Nitrososphaera sp. | reverse complement strand
TCCTCGCCAGTAGCTAGTCTATTATTGCTGCTGTTATGTTACTACCACTACTTTGATTCATGGGTTCTGCTATAACTACAAGACTTCCATCAGGTAGAAATTGATATAACCGCACATTCATCGAGTGGTTACTCATATATTCTGAAAATTCCTCCTCATGGAGTTGTTGTTGTTGGGTTTGACCAAAGCCTTGTTGCTCCCCCTGCCTCGCAATGGTTGATATTATCACTCCTACCAAAATTAGTCCTATTGATGAGGCTAAAATCATTATGTCTGATGTTTTCATTCCTTATAGCATCAGATCGAGACAGAGCTTGCATATAATAGATTTCTACACCAATGTTGTCAGGATCACGAATATAGATCGACTCAGACACCAGATGGTCAGCTAAGCCATCAAACCGTATCTCGCCCCGCCTTTCGCTCAAGTTTTGAAGCATATCTGCCAGATACTTTCTCTCTGGAAGTAGTATTGCATAGTGATAAAGCCCTGCCCTTCTGGTCTCAGGCATGCTAGCCTTGTAGGAGGCTGCATTCTTTGCTTGTAAAAGTTCTACAAGATAGGAGGGATGTCCATCCACAGAAAGGAGTACCCTTTCATTGGAAGGCCTGTCGACTTTGTTGAACCCAAGAACCTTTTCATAGAAATCAAGCGACCTGCTGATTTCGGAAACATTCAGGCTCACATAGCTAATTCTTGTAGATGGATGGATATTGAAATCATGCAATGCAGAAGTCATGTTGTCGTCCATGATATCCGATTGTAAATGAGGCAGATTGCCTAATAAGTCTGGTAGTCTTTGAGCACCAAGTCAGTGAGGCGCACCGTATTAGATAGTTTCCGCCAAACTACTGTGATCTTAAATGTCTGTTTCACGATAGGATAGGAGTTATGACTTAGATTAGAACAATGCCTTCAAAATCGTAGAAATGAGAGGTAAATGTCGCCTAGCAAAAAAAGAGACTAGCTTCCAGTGGTCAAGTTGACGCTACAAAAAGAGCAGGAACGGCACCGCTAGAGACTACTACTACTAATACCACAGAAAAGGCAAGAAAAAAAGGGTAGTAAAGAGACGAACAAGAAATAGCTCAAGCACATAACTTTTTGGGATAGAATTTTTTAATCAAAATTTTTGACCTTTTCTTTATGTCCTAGTTTTTATGGCTATTGACTATCAGAATTTATTGACTGTTTTGTTTAAGGTATATAGCTCGGATCTTGTTATATACTCTAACTATTATAGGTAGGTTATGTTAGACTTCTCTTCATTAAGCCAAATTGTTATTGCATTGTTTGCAGCCAGCACTATGCTTCAGCAAGCAGGTATACAATCATTTATCGAACCTATCACTAACTCTCTGAACCAATTTGCAACAACTATAGCCGAAGCAGCACCCAAAATCGTAGCCGCTCTAATTTTGCTTGGAATCGGTCTTCTAATTGGTAGGATTATCGGTTGGGTTGTAAGAAAGGTTGCAGAAAAAATGAACCTCGATCGCTACTGGAGCAGAACGGGTATAGGCGAATCTGTAACAAGGGCAGGATGGAATCTAACAAGAATAATTTCAGTGGCAGCTAGGTGGTTTGTGTATCTATTCTTTATCTCTGCGGCAGTAAATGTGCTTGAATTTGCTCAACTATCTCAAGCTATCAATGATGTATGGTTATGGATTCCAAACGTTGTAGCCTTTATAATAATACTGGTAATAGGCGCACTAATTGCAGACTTTGTTGGAAGATGGATGCAACGTGAGCTTCCTGCAAGAGGTGTAGTAGGAGGCAGAGCCATCGCGTTAGTTGCTACCGGGATTTTGTATGCCATAGTATTGGTTGTGGCGACAACTCAGCTACAGATAGGTGAGGCTATACTAAATTCTGTAATTTCCGCACTAATATGGGGCATGGCAGCTGCAATAGCTATAGGTGTCGGGGTAGGATTGGCATATGGGTTGAGAGAGGCGTTTCCAGCAATGATCAGAGGGACAACTCAGATACAACCTACATTGAAGCAGGGACAAAGGGTGACAATAGGTGGTACAACAACAGGTACAGTACAGGAGGCAGGCTCATTTAGTGTAATATTAAGAGATGACCAGGGCAAGACAATTGTGATACCTACCAAGAATATACTAGATAAGGAGATAGTAATAGAGTCTGGACCAGCCCCTGCAACCCAGGAGAAGGCGGTAGAAGAAAATAGAGGAGCAGCAGGAGCATCGTCATCATCTTGATCATCTCTTTCACTCATTAACTTGAGCAACCCTGACGCTACAAGAGAAGCCGCAGCGATCATGAATTATATGACAGCGCTCAACTTCTGCAATAAGGCTTAGATATAACAGATAATCTCCAGTGTATGTGCCAATTTTATATGCCGTATCTTGATCAGATGTTGTTGTCTCTGCGATGCTAGATAATATATTCAAAGTGTGATTCATCAATTTCCATGTTGCTACTATAAGCAGTCTTGTAATCTTGAAAATATACTTCTTTTATAGCAGTAGCAAGTGCTTCTAATTCTCCCTTATCATTAAGTTCATTCTTTCGCTTCGGTTCTATATTCAACGAGGCTAGCTCATTTTGCCAATAGCTTTCATCTTCCACGTCTTGCTCCTGCCCTTGTCGCATCCTCTCTTCCTCTCATTCAAAAAAGACGATATAAGTGTTAACCAAAATAGATAGAATAATCATCTTACATTATCCCTCTGCCCATCCCAGTATCGCCAGCGAAGATGTATGGAATTGAATTTTTGTTGTCTTGATGCTCAATCTTGAGTGTGTACACTGCAGACTTTTTTGCTTTTGTTAAATTAACCGAATTTTTATGCATAATGTCGAAATGTTATAGCTTCTTTGCAATGTTTTTATCATTGACAATCCATAAAGCTACAATGGGACTTCTTGACAAACTAAGCCGCAAGAAAGACAAAACTATAGAAAAGGTCAAGGAACAAACAACGCCTCAGCCTAGCCAGCCAACTAATGCACCCCCGCCTCCAGGGAGAAGGATCAAAAGATATACTTCTGAAGGAAAACCAATTTACGAATAGATATACATCTTATTTTTATTAGATTATTATTACTGTTCCTTTAACTGGCGATGATGGGAACTTAGTTCATCAAAGCATGTACTGCAAAGTATTGCGTTGTTGAATCTATAGATCTTCTTTTTACCATGGCTAAATAATGAAAATTTTGATAGTTCCTTTGAACAATTGTCACATTGCTTCTTCATTCTGGCGAGTAAAGGCTCAAAATATTATTTAAATGTCTGTGAAATTAAGATTCATGTATATTTTATAGCTAAAAAATTTGCAATCACGATTCACCCTTCCACCATGCTCACTTTCCTGCTTTGAAGCCCTCATACCAAAAGCGGTCAGCAATTGGGTGTGTGAAGCGTAGGCTCTCGGAAATAAGATTTAGGCAGGTTACGCCCATATTTGCAGAATGAGTGCTGTAAGCATCAAGGATTCATCCCTCGAAGGTATTGCAGGAATTGATGTCGCCAGATTCCAACCCCCTTTCGAACCAGCTTACCCTTTGCACTGAGCTGCCATGCGTAAATGAGTCTGGTGTTACCTGGCCCTGGAATTGCATCTGAAGCCGGTCATCTCCGATGCTGCTTGCAGCATTCAGGCCCTCCTCTACGTCGCCTTGCTCAAGAATGTCTCTTGACCTGTCGGCATTATATGCCCACACACCTGATAAACAATCAGCTTGCAGCTCTAGCATGACAGAGAGCATATTTACATCGACTTGGCTGCTAACCTGCTGCTGAGCAGCTTGGACTTGTTCCATAATGCCGATCTGGTTTTGCACGTGATGTCCTATCTCATGTGCTATCACATATGCTTGAGCAAAGTCACCTGGTGCACCAAAGCTATCTCTGAGATCTTTGTAAAAGCTCAGATCTATGTACACCTTCTCATCGAGTGGGCAGTAGAAAGGTCCGACTGCGGATTGAGCAGATCCACATGCAGATTCGACTGCACCGGAGAATAAGACAAGTGTGGGCTCTCGGTAATCTAGGTTTTCAGCAGCGAATATTTCATTCCAGGTGTCCTCAGTGTCTGCAAGTACAATAGACACAAAATCGGCAAGTTGCCTCTCTTCTTCGGAAATAGGTGTCGTCCCGTCGTAGTATGATGAACTAGGTGTATTGACGCCAATGTTGGTGTTATCATTGAAAATCGTACCTGGGTCACCACCACTCAGCAGCAGTGTGATAATTAGTAGAATAAGGCCGCCTACTCCTCCTCCAATGGCCTTCATCGGAACTCTCATCCCCCTTCTGTCTTCAATATTCTCACTCCTTCGGGGATTTCTCCATCGCATTTGCTAATCGCTTCTCAGCCTTGCAATGGGCCTTTATGGTATCTAAGTAGGTTAGGCGCTTTTTACATAAGATATCTCAGCTTAAAAGTGCAACTTTCTGAAGTGCCTAACTCCTTCCTTCTTGGCGCAGATAATTTTAGCACTTCCTATGGCATAATTAGGAGGCCATCTTCCACCTCTCTCACACCTCATCTTGATATTGCCACATCAATTTCTGGTAGTTGTATCTTCTTCGATCCAACGAGTGTGCCAACTATACCAAAAAGTACGCTTGGGGCTGCTGTCATAATAATGACCTGCGAAAGACTCGCATACATGCTTGGTAAAATGTCATCAATAGACAAATTAGGCTGATTTAGCAATTCTGCAAATGTCATTGGAAGCATTGGAAAGTTAAAGATGTAAAATGTAATACCAATTAAAGCACCTGCAATTATCATGCCAGTTTGCGGGCCTGCTCTATGGATCGCAATATCTGCTCCAATAGTGACTGGAATGATTGCAAGTAACTGCCAAGGAAGGAATGCCCCTAAGGATTGGTATGCCGGAGCAATGTTTGCAAGCACATTTATGCTGATTACGACTCCTGCTACTGCGCTTGCCGCGCCCAGCCTACCTATTGTTCTAGCCGAAATAAGAAATATCATTGCGCTCACAAATGGAAGAGCTATTGTCGCAATTAGTACAGCTGCCGCTGGATCGGGATTAAAGTTAAAGTGCTCGCCATTAGAAAGTGGAAGCACAAACATAAAGATGTACCAGATGGATGAAAACCACATGGCTGCAAAAGCCGGTATAAGCGCAGCTCTCACTAGTGTTTGATTTTTCTTAGATTGCATATGTGGCAAGATCCTTGCAAGCCCAATTACAGCAGCAATAGCATTGATCAATATACCGGTGGCAAGCGCCAAGTGTGGCGGACTCATAAGACCATCAACACCGAATACCGAATGCCATACAAAGTCACCTGGTCCTGAAATGAGTTGAATTGCTGCGCCTATTATCAATAATTTGAAGGCAGTGTAAAATGACCTGCTACGGATTTCTTCCTTATTTCTTAGAGAAATAAATATACCGATTATTGCTGCAATTGTTGTCAGGCCAGCACCTGTATAGAGTATCGTATGGGATGGCGTGAAAAATGTTTCTGGCTGTCTTAGGATATGTGATGTAACATCCCAGCTCGCACCGCCTATCTGCAAGATTCCACCTGCAGTAGCTACAAGTAACGCTGCCAGTAGCACATTTATGTTCAAATATGATGATCTCAAAGACACACAATTGATATATATAGCAGTCCTTAATAAATATGACTGACTGGTCAGTCATATTTATTAAGTACGGGTTTTACTTTGCATAAATGAAAGAAATGTTGTCACTTCTCTACAATGAGAAACACAACAAGTTACAATGCCTTAGTGGTTGTATTACTAATAGCTGCCACAGGAGCATTGCTCCAAGTTGGAGCCGCATGCTAGGATGTTGTGCCTTCCATAGTGATCTCTTACAGAAAGCTTTTTTCGTGTCCACATACACGGATCTTTATTCCAGTATCATCATAATTGATTTGAGATGGGCGCGCAGCTATCGATTATAGATGAGATAAATGGAGAGGGAGAGAGATAAAAAAGCACAATGCGCACAAAGTTTACTCCACAATATAGGACAGAGTTGAAGGAAAAGATTATGCAGTCAGCAATAGAGAATTTTGCCAAGAACGGGTTTGATAGAACAAGAATGGAAGATATTGCCGCATCAGCTGGTTTAGCCAAAGGTACGTTATACCTTTACTTCAAAAACAAAGAAGATCTGTTCTATGCTATATGTGATCACAATCTGGAAGAATTAAGAAATCACCTATCTACATTATTCAACAGAAAAGAGAACATTATGCTAGATGCTGAGAGATTCTATGATCAATACCGAAGAGGTAGTCTTGGCGGTGACACTATATGGTTTGAAATGATTGCATTATCGACACGCAGCCCAAAATTGAGGAAAATATTAGCTGAAAACCAAAGTAAGGTATACAAAGTGGTAAAAGAATTTCTAAAGACACAAATGGAGAGAGGATTTTTGAGAGAAGATATTAACATCGACATTATTGCTTCAGTTCTGATAGCGCTTTACAATGGCTTGGCTGTAAATAAGCTGCTATTACAAACAAGTAATTCTGAAAGTCAAAAAGCATGGATTGAAACAATAAGAGCATTAATTGGTACAACTGCAACTAAGCAATAGTTTTGACGGATCTTTAGTTTAAACCTCTACATGTAATTAACTCATCAAGGTTTAAAGCAATAGGCATAGGCATTCCTTTACAGCTCCGGCGTCTTATAGCTAGTTAGTCTTCAGGTAACTATGTTACGTGTCATGGGTCAACAATGATTAAAATAGTTCTTCACAAAGTTTAGGCATGTCAACAACAAGAAACTTTCTCAACAAGAAGGTAATAATAGTGGTGGCAGTTCTGGCTGTAGGCGCACTATCTGCTATTTTGGTAGCGTCGTCCTTAGCACAGGCAACTGCACAAGAGCAGCGGCAGAGAATGATGATGAGCTTCGGGGAAGGAATGCCTCAAATAAATGGCTCTGTGAGCGTAGCGAACGAGACGAGTAATTTTATCAATGAAAATGTCAAGGTGTCCTTCGTAGCAGCCGCACAAACTGCGCAGGGGCAAATAACAAACGGGACTGTGCTTGGCGGACATCTAGGAGTAGTGCAGGGATATCTTGTATACACATTCTTTGTGGCAGACGCTGCAAACCAGAGGGGGCACTTGATGATAGTCGACGCTGGAAATGGAGATGTGCTCCACACCTCTGAAGGCCAGTCATTCAGCTCCTTTGGCCCTCCGATGATGTTCGGGCGTTGGGGCGGGCACACCGCATTTGGAGAATGGCATGGACTGGGCAAGCCGCACTGGTTCGGCGGTGGAATATGGCACTAGCTACCCATTCCTCTTTTTTGTTTAGAATCATGATACCACTGAGGAGAGGCGGGATATAGAAGTGACAGAGCAGTCCAATAGCATCCCAACGCTGGCAGCGGGCAGGCACGGGATAACCGGCTTAGTGATCCACTTGGTAGGCTTTGCTCTTGGATTCATCGGCGAGGGTCTAGTCTTGCAGGGAGTAATTAGAATAGAGTCAGGCATTGCAGTCCTCGTGCCTTTTGCAGACCTGCTGTACGGTCTTGGTCTTGTCATAGTGGTTGCAATCGCAGCCAGAGCTGGTGTCCCACTAAAGTACTTGATTATAGTGGGAGCAGTAATCGGAACAGGCCTATTTTACAAGTCAGCCGTCCATGAAATTCATATAGCTTCCGGCCTTGGGTTTGGGCTTCTACATCCTGCTCATATTGGGATAGGTGCTATTCTTATAACTAGCTCTGTAGCAGCGCTTGTAGTACTGACCCTTCTCTACAGCAAGTCTAGTCAAAGGGTTATAAGATGAAATGAACCAAAATCAGGTCGTCAGGCAGGAAGAAGAACAAGAGGCACTAAATTGTGAGTCTTGCTCTCGAAAGAAAGCAGAGATCTTTCAAGTAACAGGCTGCTATTGCTTGTATTGCTGGCAGGAAGAAACACATCCAAATGTCTGAGCCTATGCAAAAGCCTGCTAACCTAGCTTTGACCTCTAGTGCATCAACAACATCACACGTACATACATTCTCTATCATCCTTACATTGACATCTGACATTTCTTTCTTTTTTCTTCTATAATCTGCAAGATATATGATGATGTCATGGCGCTCACTTTTATTCCAGATTAGGATCGTCGAATTTAGCTTTCAACCGGGCTTGGACATTAGAGCAGATGATAATCATCTTTCTAATTGCCGTTATCAACTTACTTATCGCTTATAGTACATTACATAACCGAACATAGAAATTTGAGCGAATATGAGAATATGCGGACTGCAGATATTATAGCAGAAGCGTTACTAGATTGGAATGTAGATGTCATCTTCGGTCTACCTGGCGACGGTATTAATGGATTTATGGAAGCCTTGAGAACAAGGCAGGATAAAATCAGGTTTATACTTGTAAGGCATGAAGAGTCTGCTGCATTTATGGCTTGTGCTTATGCAAAATATACAGGTAGGCTTGCGGCTTGTGTTGCCACTTCAGGCCCTGGAGCAATACATCTTTTAAATGGGCTATATGACGCCAAATTAGATAACACCCCTGTCATTGCAATAACTGGAAGCACCTACTCTGATTTGATGGGTTCATCTTATCAACAGGATGTAAATTTGCTGCAACTATTTTCAGATGTATCTGTTTATAATAATATAATAGCTGCGCCAGAACAAGCAGAGATGGCTGTTGACATAGCATGTAGAACAGCACTTGCACAAAGAGGAGTTAGTCACTTGACAATTCCAATTGATATACAAGAAAGAAAGCTGCAAGGTAAATACTCACGGCATAAAGTGCCAGGTCATACATCCGATACTTTTGTCGCTGCAGGTAATGCTTTACCAGATAAACATTTGTTAGAACATGCAGCAGACATTATTAACTCAGGTAATAAGATAGTTGTTCTTGTTGGCCAGGGAGCATTAAATGCAGGCCAAGAGGTAATATCTGTAGCAGAGAAGATTGAGGCTCCAGTTGTCAAGGCTCTTTTAGGCAAAGCTGTGATTCCTGATAACCATCCAAATAACATAGGAGGAATTGGCATGTTGGGAACTGAACCTGCCACTGATGCTATGAGTGAAGCTGATACATTATTAATGATTGGTACATCATTTCCCTATATCGAGTATCTTCCTAGACCGGGACAAGCAAGAGGTGTTCAAATTGACATCAAGGCTGATAGAATAGGGCTACGCTACCCGGTAGAAGTGGGTTTGGTAGGTGACTCAAAAAGAGTATTGTCTGCTTTGTTTCCTTTACTTCGAGATAGAAGAACAAATGGCAGCAATAACAACGACATTAATAGTAGCCATCAGCAATATCGAAAAGAAGAAGAAGAACAACAACAATACAAATTTCTAAGATCAAAACAACAATCAATGAAAGAATGGATTGAGTTACTTGACAGACAAAGTAAGCAGGTAGATAAAAAAAAGCCAATCAAACCACAGACAATAGCTAGTGCAGTATCTGAAGAACTACAGGATAATGCTATAATTTCGGTGGATAGTGGTACTAATACTATCTGGGCTGCTCGTTTTATAAATATCAGAGAAGGAATGAAATTTTCTGTATCTGGAACTTTGGCGTCTATGGCATGTGGCTTGCCTTATGCGATAGCAGCTCAACTAGCATATCCTGAAAGACAATGCATAGCCTTTGTAGGTGATGGAGGCTTTGCAATGTTAATGAGTGAATTTGCTACAGCAGTACAACATAACTTGCCAATCAAAGTTATCATTCTCAAAAATAATACTCTCGGAATGATTCGATGGGAACAAATGGCTTTTCTTGGAAATCCAGAATTTGGAGTTGAAATTAGTCCAATAGATTTTGCCAAAATTGCTGAAGCCTGTGGTGGAATAGGTTATACTATAAAGGAACCTGACGATATAAAGCCAATTATGAAAAAGGCTATAAGCGATAATACAATAGGAAAGCCCACTATTATAGAAGCATATGTTGATCCTTTTGAGCCTCCAATGCCACCTAAAATAGAACCAGAATTTGTGCAAAATATGGCCGAATCATTTGCTAAAGGACAGCCTTATGCCAAAAGAATTGGTTTGACCTTGTATAGAAACCGGATGAACTCTACTATGAAAACTATTCAAAATAAGTTAGGCGAAAAAATCAATAATTTAATCTCTGATGACAATAAATAGAGAGTAAGTTATTGTTTAGGAGGTATTACCAGGTATTAGGACTGAAATCCAAATGGATATCATTCGATACAAATCAATAAAATAAATGGCTTTAAGCATATGAAGATAAAGAATAGTGTGCCATTAAGCAATACGAAATAAAATGGCAAGGGTGGAACAAAATAGTATGCCTATATCCCTTCACTATGCTCTAACGGACTCTCAATGTAGTATATGTGGGGGACAATTAGAATGGCAAGCTGATTTTGATAATATTAACCAACCAAAATACATATCTCAACATTGCAATCAAGAATATGCTATTCACATAGATACTGTTAAAGTAGAGATAGTAGGAAAAGCCTCAAAAGACAAGCAAGGGTATGAACAGGAAAAAAATCTCATGTCTACAAAAGAAGAGGAGCCCAAAGCACTACAGATGGCAGAAGCAATGAAGAGACAGCAACAGCAACAACCAGAAAATAGTGAGAGAAAATGAGAGCTTTGCTGAGTTATAATCAATTGATGCGATGTAGTAGAGATATTTTTCCTTTCATTAAAACGAAGCAATATGCCTTGCATTTACGAAATGCTTTGACAGATATAGTACCTTGTATATAATAGCCAGTTGGACCAGTGTGATAAGGATTCCAATTTTATTAGCATTAACATGTAGTAGGAGTTACATACACAGATCTTGATTTTTCAAGATTAGCGTCAACAGATTCTTTTGATCTTGGTTTGAGAACCTCTATCTTGTTGACCATAGCTCATTCTTTTCATTGGCCCAAATGCCTGGACATCTGTCAAATTTGCTTTTTTATAGAATTATTTACAAATACCTTTATTCTTGTGAGTGTGCTACACTGCATATATGTTCCCATTTTCCTCTTATGTATGTGCGAGGACTAGTTGAGCAGCAGAAATATGCACCAGCAACACCCTAAAGTTGTCACTTCAGTCGCGCCCTACGTAACTGTTGCAAATGCGCTACAGGCTATTCAGTTAGCGCATGAAGACGGATTTTCTGGAATAGAGCTCAACGAAGACCATCTTCATTATCTCGTGCAAGCCAAGCCAAACTGCCTGAACCTGATGCGTGAATACAGTGCAGACAAGCACATGGTTAATTCCCTTCATAGGACGCTTTTTAGGCCAAGCATTGATTCAGAAAACCAGGCGGAAAGAAAATGTGCAGTAGAATATACATTGAAAACACTTGACTACATGGAAGCTGCTGGAATTTCAAGAATGGTTTTGCATAGTTTCAGTGACATGCCTGCTTTTTTTAATCCTAAGACAGAACGCGCTAATAAAATGGGATATTTTCTAGGCTGTAAGGTAATACGAGTCTATGGAATTTTGGCTCCTGCTCTGAAGGCTTACAGGCAATTGAGAAAAGAAAAGATAGAGGCAAGTTTTATGCAGTCACTTGCAGAAATTGCAAAGTATGCTGCAGAGAAGAAAGTCAATGGCAAATCTATCGAAATTGTATTCGAAGAACATTATTCAGACGCTATCGATTATGACAATATTTCGTATGGAAAAGGGGATTTCGTTAATGTTATCCGAGGCATTGATACGGCACACAAGCTAATAAGAACTGGACAAAATACGAACCTATCGGAGATATCTGAACCAATCCACTTTCACGCGGTCGATACAAATGGTATAATAGACGATCATAGGACGTTAGGTAAGGGCAAGGTAAATTTCGAAAATAGTATATCGCACATCATCGAAAGAAAATTGACAAATACTATCGTAATAGAAGATGGTACGAGAAATAGTGCGCTAGAGTCCAAGAAAATGTTGGCATCCATCATAAAGAAGTGCTAAGCATGGCAGCCCCTCTCCTCTAGGTCCTTCTTTGCTAATATATCACTAATGTTCAATGGTTGATTCCATGACCACAAAAGGATGCAAACAAAAGCAAGAAATCTTGGTTGTTTCGGCACTAGATTTGCTTTCTGCCAATTACACAATAGACAAAGAACCACATATTGCAGAAGATAAAATTGTAGAAGAGCTGGAAAATCATAGCAGCTATCCTGCAATTTTAAACCTCAGGTTCCCCTTTGAATTAAAGCCTGATCAGATAAAGGCAGTGGAGGCTTGGCTAGGGAATCAATGCAGAGGGTCAATCATTTACGGCAGTGGCACTGGCAAGACAGAGATTGCATTTGAATGTGCTAGAAATGCAGCTGGGATGAAAGGTACTAAGAGGTTCAATATCCTAATGCTGGTGCCGCGAATTATTCTAATCGAGCAAAACTACAGGCGGCTTGTCAGATATGGCATACAATCGGAGAAAATAGGCAAGTATTTTGGGGAGCAAAAAGACATTCGGGAGATAACAATCAGCACCTATCAGAGTGCCGTAGCCAACCTAGAAATTGTAAAAAGGGCGGATATGGTAATTCTTGATGAGGTCCATCTCGCAAGCGCAACAGCGCGCTCATTTAGCAAGATATTTGATATTATCTCGGATGACAGCAAGGCGCTTTTAGGGCTAACAGCAACTATTGATGAAGCCGATCCGAAGAACCAAATAATCGTATCAATCATTCCGCCAGCTAGAAAATACCTTATCAAAGATGCAGTAGCAGATGGACGGTTGGCAAAGCCGATTATTAATCCAGTAAAAGTGAACCTGACAGAGCAGGAGCAAAAAACCTATGACGAATATACCAGGAAAATAAGGACTATCTCTGCACGGTTCAAGAGGTATGACGCTGAGGCAATGATGGAGCTAGCAAAACAAGGGGGTTTTCCAAGCTGGCAGGCAAAGGCTTGGTTTCTAAATGTCAGGAAAAGAAAAGGGTTGCTTGCTTCAGCAGAGAACAAGTTGGCAACGGCTATAGAACTGATAAAGATAAAGCACCCCAATCAAAAGGTTATGGTTTTCAGTGAAACACTTGAATCTATTCGCAAACTAAAGCAGCATCTCAAGTCTAAAGGTATAGAGGCAATGTTAATCGACAGCAGGATGCCGTCATTTAAGAGGCAACAGGTACTATCAGAATGGGGGAAAAGATTCTATCCATTGCTTTCTGTCCATACGCTTGAAATTGGTTATGATGTTCCTGAAGTCGGAATAGAAATAATTCTTGCAACAACTTCTAACATGAACCAGATAGTGCAGAGGGTAGGAAGAGTGCTACGAAAAGTTGAGGGGAAAGAGACAGCACTGGTATATGTCATATATGTGTCAGATAGCAAGGATGATAATGTCATGAAGTGCGTAAAAAGCGCTGTAGATTCAGCAGGAGGCGAAACGGAGAGGCACCAAAAAATATAGCGCCAGCATGGTTCAGAACCGCCAAGACGACGGTTTCAGGTTAATAATATCACTAGCGATAATTTATAAGTGATTATTGCATATATGGTTTATGGAACTAATCAGCCAAAAAAAGAAATCTAAACAACAGTCAGACCTGCCTTTTGAGATTAGAGCGACTGCTGCTTTAGGTATTGCAGTAGTTGCAGACGCACTTGACTATATTGGCGCTCCCATGTTCGCATTACCCGTTGTTGGGGATGTTGCTGATGCAATAGTCTTGGCTTTATTGTATCGTCTAACCGGTAGCAAGACTTCTACAGCTATCAGCTCAATAGAGTTCATACCGGTTATCGGGGACATGATACCGGCATATACGATATCCACACTCTTGTGGATTTTAAGAGAGTCAGGCAAAAGAAAGGACAATGAGGACACTGTTACATTGAATCGGTCAAATCATACACGTTCAATCACAAGAATTAATGACCATATTGACCATGGAAACATCGTTGACCTAAATGGTAATACTCATGAAAGCCTTAGGACAAAAGCCATGCGGCTTTATACTATATTCAGAAGCAGAACGCATTGAAAGTAATCACATCATCTATTGTAGATTAATATCGGCTATAGCGTCATTCTGTCAAGGACGGTTACAAAAACTTCAAGCAGGCCATTCATGCAGTCATCAGAAAAAAATTTATCGAAATCGTCGCAGCATCATTACTAGCCGTTACTTAGGATCTATAGCGGACCTGGGTCTTCGCTATGATCTTATGCGAAATTTCTCTTAGTAGTTATATTACTCGTTTTGCTAAGGTGGCGCTGTCTCGCCAGTTGCTTTTCGAACCATACCGGGATGCTGCTCTTCATGACGTTTTGCTTCATCTTCAGAGTCAAATACCAGACCACATGCCATGCACTGATAGCTTCCTGGTGTAGCTGCCATTATCAAAATATATAGTAGAGTATGCAATATACACATTAAACAACAATTTTCTAGGGCAAATGGAAAAGCTTAGGGCCCTAGCTCTTCTTAAAAAATTGTCTCAACTTGATTTAGTTACAAGCTGATATACAGTCAAAGCACTCAGCTTAGAAACGTTCAACAACTGCCACATAGTTTTCTTTTACTATGCTGGCACAAATCATTTAGCCATCTACTCAAAATGCAGTCAGGGCTTGAATCCGAACCTTTTTGTCATTTTTAATAACTTCAAAGAGTTTAAAAAAACTCTGCAACCATAAGTCCTGCTACGCTATAACAGTATCAAATTCTACTGATCCAACACAGAGAAAGCCTTTTAGCTTTCGGCCTTATAAAGTCCTAATAATGCTCTTTAGGAAGCGAGATATCACCTCACGGCCCAACGACCCTGCTCTGTCGTCTCCTTTTAGCAATCTTTCAAAAGAACTGTATCAAAAGTTATGACTGAAGTTCTTCCTCCTATGCACATCAGCTTGGAGAGTACAAGGATTCTTTATTATTCACGTTGACGTAAATTCTTGAGTTGTCTGCTCTCGACCTTCTTTTTATGCTCTTCTCTGACGTGGTGTAGTCTATCTTTTTCATGGATGAATTCTTTGCCGCATTCCTTGCATTTTACAATCGGGTGGTGATGGATGTGCCTTGTATGGTTAATTAGATCTTCATATTTTGAGAATTTTTCACCACATTGGTCACAAACATTTTTTTCTTTCTTATGAAGAATGTCCAAACTATTTCTATATAACAGGCAGTTGATGGCTATTAAAAAAGATTTTACTCTGCTCGCCGCCTCCTGCACGTAAAATGCTCTATGCCGTCCAAACATTTGGATGGTTGCAGGTGTACGCTGATCGTGTGTGTGTAATGTATTAGGACATGGAGAGATTTGCTGCCTTAGTATTATTGCCTGGATCTTTGCTTATTGAACATAGCAGCGAACAAGAATAAAACTGATAGGCTAAAGAACCATAATGTATAAAGAACAACACATATGAGCGAGCAAAAAGACAAAACTCCCGAGCAAGTATCAGATGAAGATTACAAGGTGGCGCCAACAAGTGCAGATAAAGAGAGACTTAAGAAGCATCATACCGCTACCCAAAACAAAGAACAACAAGCAACTGGTGAAAATTATCAGCTTCCTCCGGATAGAAAGGTGAGATAGGAGCTAAGGGAGGGAGTAGAATAGCGTACTTAGCATCAGTCTCCAAATTCTGAGGGTTTCTCTCTATAATTTCTCTAGACATGCTATGTATAGAATATAATCTAAATTTTGCTTTAGGATTCAAATGAGGTTTTATCTAAATGCTGACTGAACCACTAGAATAATCATTTGAATATCTCTAGCTCAATATGCAATAGAAGGTAGAAATGGTGCTGTGGGATCCTGATAGTTTCCCATTGTCATTAGATTAGCAGGCCAAACAATACGGAATCCTACATCAAGTAACCATCTAAGGAGGTCAGAGTTGCGACCTGGCACAAAGAATCCATGACCAAGAATCGCAGACGCGTTTGCCACAAGTGCCTTTAGAACTTCGTTCGACTTAGCAACTGCATGACCTAAAAAACCTATTCCCGCAGCATAACCTGTAATATTACCAGTATTGTCGATATTGACAGTGGCTACTCTTTGATCTATAGCTTGACGCAGCTCAATTTCTCTTGAGAATCCATGAACGGATATGCAGATTGCGTTGCATGCAGAAATATCTTCAGATCTAGCTGCACGGATATCATGCTTCTTTCCTAGAATACCAGGCACTGGATTTCCTTGCATGAGAAAGAGAGGCTCGCGCAAAGTAAAACCGCATTTGGTATAAAGCACAAATGAGCGCAAATGGCTGGGCGACTGAACGAGCCGTACTTGTTCATAACCACGTTTGCGAGCTTCCATAAGAGAGGCCTTCATCAATGCTCGGCCAACTCCGCCTTCAGCAGATGGGTCAACAGTAAGTGGACCAATCGCAGCAACTGGAGAAGGTGGAAATACATGAAGGAATATACTACCAAGAATTTGGCCATCTCGCTCCGCTAATGCCCCCCATGAATTGGGGTTTGATAGCAAGGTCTTGATCATCCCTACAGCAAATTCGATCGATGGCTGCTCGGAGGGATAACCGTGAGCTGATGAGATGGCTTTATGAGCTTGAAAACCTATTTTGCCACACGTTTCTGCATCAGCCTGTAGGATTGATCGGATTACCAGGCCCATGGTAAGTCTTTACCAAGATCCAGTGGAAATATTATTATTAAAGATAATGCCCGACAACTTGAACCCAACTTTACAAATCAAGCACCGTAGCATTGATGCACATACCTATCGCTTTTACATTATGATGTCAGGCGTAACTCTAGGAGGATGACTGCATTTGCACGAAGGCAAGCACACTGACTGATGCGCGTTCTGAGGTCGTAACAAACTGGTCCTATCAACGCGCAGCCGAGATGATCTTTTTTTCACAAACTCATGAAGAAATTTTGTAGAGAAGAAAGCAGACTGCAATAGCTGGATAATTGTAATATGAAATTGATGACAATTAGGCTCTTGTATAGCAAGAAATGACATCAGAATCATCATCACCTTCACCTTCACCGTCTTTTCCTTTTGATTTTATTGAAAATTCGCTAATCATTGATTTTGATATTATATTGTCCGTTATTCTGAGAACTGTGATAATTACGACATTTGTCTTCCTTGTAATACGATGGATGCATCACAAAGGCACAGGACAATTGAGCATGCACGAACTCATAATCATAATAGGTCTTGGCTCCGCCATCGGCGAGCCCATGATCTATATTCAAGAGCTAACTGTTACACAAGCTTTTACAGCTATTATAATCGTAGTAGCGTTATTCAAACTCATTGATTACCTCACGATAAGGAGCAAGCGGTTTGAGAAATTTGTTGAGGAGGATCCTACATTACTTGTCAAAGATGGGAAATACATCGAAGAAGGATTCAAGAATGCTAGAATAACTAAAGGTGAGTTTCAAGCTCATATGCGTACTAACGGCATTAAGGACATATCAGAAGTAGAAGAGTCATATCTAGAAATTACAGGACAAATTAGTTTCATAAAGAAGGAAAAGCACCAAGAATCCATTCAGTATTGACATAGATAGACAAATACAAAAAAGAAGAAGCGTTGATCTATGCCTGGTCACCATCCTTTACAGAATAGAGGCCCTAGTCATAGCTCATTTTCAATCCTGTCTAGGATTGCTATCAACTTTCCCTCTAAACTCGTCCATGATATGAGGGCGGACATTTTCATAAATGACAAGGGCATTGCCAGCGGGATCGCGGAATGTACAGCATGGACCAGGAGGAATTTCAATTCTATTTTCTTCTTTCCAACCTTTCGACTTCAACTGCTTGATGGCATTATCAAGATTTTCCACTTGATATATGAGCATCACATCATTCTTGTGTATATGATCTGCAAGCAGAACATGTGGCTTGTCTGTCTTTGAGAGCTCGATGCAAGCTACCCAGACTCCATACGCATGTATTTTCCAAAGTAATTCACCACCAAGCACTTGTGTGTAGTATTGCACTGAAGATTCAATATCAGGTGCAGGAACATACAGAAAATCAAGTGATTTGAACATCATTTATTGTAATGTTGGTGGATTATTATGAATTTCTAGCTATGGAACCGTCGGATTATTATCACGTGTACACTTTTTCAAAGAGTATATCGCTCCATCAAACGGATAGACATCATAGTAAGAGCATATATATCTCCATTGACTATTGAGGCTAACTTTTAATTATATTTCATTGTACAGCCGTAGTCACACATATGGATCACGTTCTTGCAAGAATTAGAGGAGTGAAAATGGAAGCCGTTAAAAATGTGCTAAAAGCAGATATGTCTAGGCATGTCGAGCAAGGGTTAATTCTAAGGCACATATGGCGCAATGTAGATGATCCAGATGAGATCTTGTTTATTTTTACTACCACAGATCTGAAACGTGCAAGAAAGTTTATTGAAGTGGTACATACAGAGACTCTTAAAGAAAACCCGAATGCAAATTTGCCTGAAATGCTATTTTTGAAAGGTGAATGAGCATAGGATTCTGTGTGTATATCGTTACGTCTTCGTTGCTGGGTATCCAGTCGAGACATTGTAATCATATCTTGCTATAAGCATTGCTGCCTGAGGTGTGCTCATACACCCCAAAAATATTCAGATGAGTAGAATAAGAAGGGATTCAGCGTGAATAATAATTCAATAAAAGAGAAAAGAGTGGAGATAAAATGACTTACTACTACTACTGCTCTTCTTCAGCCAGTTTGTCTATGGGTTCGCCAGTTGGCAACGGTGCATTTCTGTCTACTCTATATTTCA
>DATFBV010000059.1:0-12317 GCA_035253605.1 Nitrososphaera sp. | reverse complement strand
CTCTGCATTACTTGTTTGGCATTACTGGGTGTATTTAGGACCTTACGCACTCGCTCAGCCCTTGTAAGACCAAAGCCTGGAATGGTGGCAAGCTCTGCTGCAGAGGCGTTAAGTGCCCTAATCGGAGTATGAAATTTCTTAAGCATTCTGGCAGCAAGTTTTTCCCCTACTCCGGGTAAAGACGCAAGCACAGACAGTTGCTGTATGTCGATGGGATTTTCCTTCTTAATTTTTCTCAATAGTGGACCTGTGGCCTTGGCTTCTTGTAGGCTTCTGTTGACTAATGTAACTAGCAACTGTGCTGTCTGCTCTGGAGAAGGCGTATGGATAATTGGGATTCTGAACTCCGTTGCAACTGTTATGAGCGCATCGTAGGCAAGTGACATCCGCTCTGTATGCAACTTAATATCTTCAGTGCCTCCCACATCCTCAGAGGTTTCCCCCAGCTCAGCAATGTTACCTTGCATCACCAATAGTGGTTTTTGATAGTACTTCACCAGATCAGAGCACTGTAAAAAAAGTCGACCATCGTAGATTGAGCTTATCAGGTCACGCACAGTTTTCCGCTCTACTGCTGTTTCAGATGAAACGACATAGTCGCCTACCTTCAATTGTGTAAAGTCAATGACAGCGCCTGCATTTTTTAATAGCTCAGGTATGTTACTACTCTTTTCCCTCTCGTCCACTACAATTCTGACAGGCACATGACATACTCTCTTTTAGGCCCTCTATAACTATATTTCATGATGCATGCACACTATTGTAACAGTATGTAAGGCTGCCCACACTAGCTACTGGGGATGTATCTTCACGTTCCGGCCAATTCCAAACGACGTCGCACGCAAGTGCTCTTCTATATAAAAGGAAATAAACTGTTGAAGATCATGTATTGCGGACACACAATTATAATCAGCTAAAACTTCTATCCGAATGACCTTGGTCCAGCACTGCCGGTTGATCCGGCCGATGAGGAGCCCCCAGCCTGCATGGTGCGAATCATTTCGTTTATCTTGTTTTCAACCTCCTTAAGATTTTCTTTCACCCTTGTCTCCTGTTTGCCAAGAACCATAACTCGTGTATTTGACAATTCTTTCTTTTCCTCCAGCTCCTTAAGCACATCTTCCTTCTTGGCCTTGATTAGTACAGAACCTGCGTTCTTGTAGATTGCATCATCAGAGCTGGCTTTCTTCAATTCCTGAAGTGCTCTATCTGTCTCTACCATTTCTACCTCCAGCTGTTGCTTTTGCATCATGATTGCCTGGAGGTTCTGTTGGAGCTGTTGTAATCGCGAAATCTGTTCTCTTACCCATGGTGGAAGTTCCTGTTCGCTCATAAACTACTGCAGAGCTATTCAGATCGGCAGCATATAAAATCATAGCGTTAGGCACTTATAAGATGCATCCGCAAGCCTTAAGTAAGAATTAATACTTGCACGCATAGATGCAGTATCACTAGTCTGAATTTTGAGAAAGACTTGCGAGTTTCTTAAAAATATCTCTGCTCTGTAGCTAGTTGATGACATGTGCCTGAGGTCAGGAGCAAGCGCGTGGAAAATGCCAGCTGCTACGCGCTTTGATCTTGTAGACACCCTAATCCTAGCTTTGTAGCTTTTCAAGTTCAATGTCAAATGCCCCTGAAGCGATCTTGCAGTTACACTTAGGGCAGTGCCATATCCCTGCTGCCAAGCGACCGAACCTGATTGAGCCACAGGAGGGGCACCTCCGCTTCCTGTGAAGCGTGCGGTGGACTTTTCCATAACGTTTACGTACGGTCGCCCCAAATTTGACTCCGAGTCCCGTGAGGGCTGTCGAGCCTTTTTTCCTCTTAGCCATTATTTGCTAGCAACTCCTTCAATCTTGCCCGTACTTCCTTTCCTTTAATTGTTGCTGCTTCTGCTGCTTTTTTGATCTGATCCGGCATGAATGATCCCGTGTGGCCTTTCTGAGTTGCACAAAAGCCTTCGTCTGTAGTAGTTATCGTTATTCTCGAGTCCATGCAAGCTTCTTCCTCTGCACTTGGATCAATCAGCACATAATCACCAATTCTTGCGGCGGTGATTGAAACTGGTAAGCTCGTTACAGGCATTGGTTGGGTATTGCCACTATCTACTACTTTTTGATCCTGGATTTCGAATATGGGTAGTTTTGACGTAAGGAGCGCTGCAACAGTGGCATACGACGTTGCATCAAACAGATTGCCGTCAGCATTGAGTATACTGCAATCGACAAATATCGTATACACTATTTTGCCAGGCACAAGAACGAGCTTTTCAAGGTCTATCATCTCCGATTCTCTGACACCTCTGTCTACCACTCTTGCCAGCTCAACCACCTCCTCATCTGGGGGACCCGGCTCAATGTAGGGTGACGCCGTCGGCAGTACTTCTGCTGATACGATCAAAGCACCCTTGTTCTCAAGACCTTCAAAAGGCTCACCTGTCTCTACTTTGACGCCTGCAATTACTTCAGTGTCACCAAGCTTGACCCTTGCAGAGCCATTTGCCTTCTTGATAATATCTGTCTCTAATACCAGCTGTCTGGATTCGCTAAAATCTCTTCCGTCGAGTCTCTTCCCCCTCGATAGGGCATCCCACATCTGCTGCTTGCGAAGGTGCTCAACGATTATAGTTGATCTCTTTGATGAGCTCATTGTGTTTCCTCCTTTAGTTCAGTCTCATTGCCAAAGTACTTTTGCATTAATGCCTGCTTTTGGATTTCATAGACCATCTTGCAGCCCCCAATTGCCTTGTCAAGGCATTCGTTAAATTGCTCTGGTGCAAGTCTGCCATCTAGCTGCAAAAGTGTCACCTGTTCTAGCCTGGGCATATATGCAACAGGCATGTCTGCTTGACCTTCCTTATCCTCTTCGTCGTTAATATCCAGCACAATCTTGTTATCCACTTTGCCGGCAGCGCAGGAAGCCACCAGATCATGCATGCTGATGCCAGCATCTGCCAATGCAACCGAAGCAGCTGTGATGCCTGCACAGCGTGAACCGCCATCGGATTGAAGTACCTCCACATAAACGTCTATTGCTGCTCTAGGATAGTCCTGGAGCATAAGTGCCGGTTCTAGAGCTTCGCGCATTACCTTAGAGATCTCGACTTCCCTTCTAGATGGGGCAGGATTCTTGCGAGTGTCTGTGGAGAACGGCGACATGTGATAACGGCAGCGAAGGACACATCTGTCTGGAAGCGCCATGTGCTTCGGGTGAACTTCTCGAGGGCCATACACTGCTGCTAGTATCTTATTTTTCCCAAATTCAATGAAGGCTGAGCCGTCTGCATTTTTCACTCGGCCGACAGTTATTTTGACACTGCGTAGTTCGTCGATACCTCTTCCGTCTATCCTTTGGCCATTTTCATCTATCAAATTTCTTGCTTGACTCATTTTTCTCCTTCGACCTCCAATTCTTCCTCCACATCATCAATAGTAGACTCAATTTCTGCAGATTTTGGCCCACCTGCACTCACAGGACTCCTATCTTGCGGAGGAGGTGTATCTGGCACATTCAAAAGTCCTTTAATGCGCTGGGTCAAGTTTGCTGTGTGTGCTTCATCTTCTACCATCCTGATTGCCCTGACTGCCAAGTTTACTCCTTCGGGAGACCTTCCCGTCACCACTACAATTCCATTCTGGCCTATGAGCACCCGCGTCTGGGTCGCCTGCTCTATAGTTTGAATCATAGAGCCACGCTTGCCTATCAGGCGAGGAACTCGTGTAGCAGATATCTTAAGTAATTCTCCCCTCGGGATCTTCCCAAGGTCCCGATCCTGAACAGTAAGCACAGGGTCTCGCGTCCTGTCAAATGCAATAATCCTTGCTGTTATCATGTCGCCTATTGCAAAATGCTTAGTCATGTCATCCCTTGCGGGTGAGAAGTCTCTTCCAAATACGTCTTGGGCAGGCAGATGAGCAGAAAAGCAAGAGTTGATGTCTACTTCCCACGAGAGGGACGAGTGGTCTATGATCTTGCCGATCACCAAGTCATTTACGCGCGGAATATAAACGCCTGATAGGGGTATTACTTTGACGCCATCGCGTCCGGTCTCTGCGATCCCAATTCTCGTAGCAATGAGAGTATTGCCTGACTTGATAACGTTCATGAGCGGTCTAAAATTCCCCTCAGCAATCTTGTCTCCGGGGATAACGTATCTTCTCTTTATCTCATGCATAGCTCAAGAGCTCACCACTAGGGCCAAAAACCCTTCTGAAAATATATTGTCATTTTTCATTATTACTTTTCTCTCCTTTTGGTGGTGGTAGGATACAGCGCACTTATATTTTTAAGTGTAGATCATTGTCTAATCTGCCTTTACCTGGGCCGACCCCTTCGTAACTGCGCCAAGGCGGTCTAAAAATTGCCCCCTGATACTGGCATTCATATCAAGCACTGCCTTGAGTGACCCATCTGCAAGCCACTCCTCAGATTTAAGGTCCCCGCTAGACTTGAGTACGCTGTATGACTGCGCAGCAAATTGTGGTGGGACTGTTACGGTCAGTTTAACGGTCTCTGACTTTAATGGCAGTATCTTGCGGAGCGCATCTACCATTATCTTGGCTTGATCGTCAACCTTTTTGAACGGGTCTATCGGCACCCTCACTTCTTCCATAGCCGCCTCTATCCTCATTATAGGGTGTGGCAGGTGAGTCTTTGGGTCAACAAAACTTCTGTTTATGAACTGCACTATCTGCCTCTTCTTCTCCTCAACCATCTTCCTACGTTGGTCGGTGGTGAGGTTGAGCTCCCCCCTTGCAAGGATCTGCTTAGCCACTTCTACTGAATCAGTGGTCTTGAATTGCTTCATCATCTTCTCGCTTGATGCCCTTGAGCCCTTGTTAGCGTCAGAGTAAATCTCGTCTGATACAAGCACGCTTGAAATATCAGTTCTCTTACCCATCTTGTATTCGAGTGCGGGGTCTGGCTTGACAAGTAGCTCAAATTTGTCGCCGTCCAAAATGAGGCGAGCGACTGTGAATTTATCCGTCATTTAATAAGATTATCCATTTCTAGAATATATATGCCTGCTATGGAACAGAATTCTTACAACTTTCGGTAGATTTTTAAGGTTGTTCTGGATAGTTGTTAAAAGTATTGGCTTCTCCATCTGTGGAAATTATTGAAAAATCAAATGAGAGGATTGCTGTCAAATTTAGCAATATTCCAAGACAATATGTTAATTCCCTCAGGAGGCTGGCGATAAGTGAAGTTTCCACGCTGGCCATAGATGACGTAGTGGTTCTAGAAAATTCTTCTGTTATGCATGACGAAGCGGTTGCACATAGGCTTGGGCTAATACCACTCCGCACTGATCCAGGGAGGTTCGTAATGCCTCAAGAGTGTGACTGTAAGAGTACGCTTGGGTGTGGCAAGTGCAGAGTCCTGTTGGTACTTGACTCAGAGGCAAATGAAAAGACAATGGCCGTGACCTCAGGCGAGCTTGTATCAGAAGATGAGATGGTCAAACCGGTCAGTAGAGACATTCCAATTGTGGTTCTGGCACCTAATCAAAAATTAAAATTTGAAGCGTATGCAAGGCTTGGAGTTGGCAAGGACCACGCGAAGTGGCAGCCCACGTCTTCTGCAGTAGTAAAAGATGGCAAGAGCGAGGATGAGACAATACTGGTTCTGGAATCAAATGGCGCCCTGACAGCTGAAGAGATACTGCTGGCATCAGGGGAGCGGCTGGTTGCAAAGGTCAAGAACTTCAAACAGTTAGTATCGTCACTGAAAGTTCCAAAGAATGCTGCCTAAATATCGGCCTTTTACAAAAGCTTCTTATCACTTGAAAGGCTCGACTCTTGAAGAGAGGGAGTTTGCAAACGAAGCGATATGTATAGATTTTATCCGATATTGATTCTAGGATCTGTAAGCAAGTTAAACTTACACGCTTTGGAGTTAAAACGGTATCGATAAGTCCACTCGGCCCGTCAGCAAGGCCACTACATTTATTTGGGGACTTTCGAATACGAGTTTATATTACATATGTTTGCCCAGACTGTAACTGATAACACAATTTGGAGTCTTCGTAATGCCTTTAAGAAGAACAAGGCGCCAATATGGCGGGCCCTTCAAGAGGAGCTTTCGGGGCCTAGGGCTAACTGGCGTGAGATTAATATCGGAAGGCTTGCAGAGATAACCAAAGCAGACGAGGTGGTAATCGTTCCCGGCAAGGTTCTAGGAACTGGCAGTCTTGGACACAAAGTGACGGTTTGCGCTTTTTCAATTTCACAAAGCGCCGCCAGGAAAATCACAGAATCTGGCGGCAAGGTGGTGATGTTTGATGATTTGATCGATAAGCACCCAGATGGCAAAGGAGTGAGAATAATTGGCTGAGCAAGAGACCTTACAGAAAAAGCAAGATACTATAGTAGTAGTTGATGCAACCAACTGTATCGCAGGTAGGATGTGTTCACATGTCTCAAAACTGCTATTGCAAGGCAATAGAGTGGCAATCGTCAACGCCGAGAAGGCAGTGCTATCAGGTAACCGCTACAAGACAATTGAGTCATACAAAGAACATTTGGGTATTAATTCGGTGACAAATCCCATTCACGGCCCCTTCCACCCGCGAAGGCCAGACACGATTTTATCCAAGATGGTAAGGGGAATGGTGCCAAAGCGCAAGCCACATGGCCTAAATGCGTTCAAGCACCTGAGGGTATATATGGGCGTTCCTGAAGCTATGAAAGGCACCAAGATGGAGTCATTTGATGACTCTAAGATCACTAAGCCAGAGTCCTACTATATCTCTATAGCCGAAGTTGCCAAGCAGATAGGATGGAAGGGAGAATGATAAACAAAATAGATCTTTATCCAGGTCAACGCAAGACAAGTAAGGCTGTAGCCACAATAGTTAAGGGGACCGGTAAGGTAAAGATGAACAATAGGCCGGCAGAGCTGGTGAGTCCTGAAATCGCAAGAGAGCTACTCCTTACGCCGCTTACGCTTATAGGTGAATTGCGCAACAGGATCGACATCGACGTCCAAGTCCATGGTGGCGGGTTTATGGGACAGGCGTTTGCAGGCGCAGTTGCAATTTCACGTGCCCTTACAGGCCAAGAGAAAGGTGGCAAGGATCCAAAAGAACACCCTCTCACAAAGAGCATGCGTGAAGAGATAAGGAGAAAGATAGCAGAATATGACAGACACCTGCTATCTGGAGATAGCAGACAGACGGAATCCAAGAAATTCGGCGGGCCTAGTGCGCGACGCAGAAAGCAAAAGTCATACCGTTAAATTTTCCTTTTTTGGTAGGGTTGTTCTTGTTGTTGTCTTGCGTGTAAGAAGTCCAGCTTCACCTAGGGTTGCCGCTCATTGAATATACCCTATAAAGCTGGCCGCTGTGCCTATCTGTGTACCTCCATTCCTCCGCGCTGAACTTGACCTCGGCGAATTTTGACTTCATCGATGGATGCAGCATTTCATATACATATTGTCCAACTGAAATGTTGTTAGGCATTGTGAGCGATGTTATCTTGGCAGCTATGTTCATACAATATCCGAGGATGTCGATCTGGGAGCTTCGGTCATGGCCGTACTGTACAATAACGTTTTCACCCTCGTCCAGTCCTATCTTGACATTGAGCTCCGGATAGTCATATTGGTTAAGAATTGGATTGATACCGTTCTTTACTACTGCAAGCATTGATTTGGAGCATTGTACTGCTCTGTCGCATGCAAGCAGCTTGTTATAACTAGCCGGAAAGAACGAAATGACGGCATCTCCGACGTATTTGAGCACGTAGCCTTTGTGGTTGTAGACAACTTGTGAGATTTCATATGTGAAAGCTCGAATTATTGTGGTCAGCTTATCAGCCGGCAAGGTCATGCTCATATTAGTTGACCCCACTAGGTCGGCATACATTATCACAAGGGGTACCTTGGTACTAACATAGTTGAGAAGGAATTGTTGGCCAGGTTGGAGTGTTACATCGTATTGAAAACGACGCTTGAGGGCCCTCCACAGCCTGTCCTGGGTCTGCAAGACAAGGGTTTCTGAATCAACTATCTTTGCCTGTTCACTGCTATTACTCTCATTATTCATTATCATGTTAAACAGGCTCTTGCTGGTATTGTCCTGTCCGTCGTCGTCCTTGTTGTGCTCAATTCCTTTAGCCAAATCTTACTTGAAATTATCGCCTATTCCATTTAAACGTGAATATATTAGACGCTATAGCATACCTTTTCCATTGTGAGGACACCCATTAAGGGAGATGACTACTTTTGCAGGCAGGTAAATGCTGCAGCTAAGAAGGTAGAGGGGGCTTATCTGGAGGCCATCAAGCCTACAATTGCAATGCGCCATGCAAATGCAATGTTGGGTGATGGCACAATAACTCAAGCAGACACCTTTGACCCACAGAATGTGAAGAACTTCCTCCAACAGCTTGGAAGTGTGCTCAAAGGCTGGACTTTTAGCGGGATCCTCAAATCCGCTACAGAAGACATCCATAGGCTATACTCTACGTTTACTAAAGAGGCAGGTAAATTCTATATAAGTGCGTATTTTGGCATCCAGTTTCATGCGCTACCCTACTATAGAGTTGAGAGGCGTGTCATAGATATACAGAAGGAGCTTGCAAAAATTGAACATAGCGCTACTTCGGTCTTGAGCGAGATGACAGGCGCTGCTGATAGATTGCTTGCTAAGGAGCTGGAAAAAAGAGGCTATATCAGTTTACGGTTTGACGAACTTTTTGTGAGAATGTTTGAAGAGGAAGGACTTATCGAGGAGCTTAATGAGAAGACTGCAGTTGTCGAAAATCAGTTTCCCCAGCTTATCGAGGCCCGCAACAAGAAAAGCGAGCTTCTTTCAGAATTAAATGATTTACTCATGGAATTTTATCACACATCGCCGGTCCTAATAGATTACAATAGGCTGATGCAAGGCGAAGAAGGTATCACAAACTACTTTGATATTGAAGTCATAAAGAACAGGAAGACGAAAAGAAAGGAAGCTTTACTTAAGACTACAAAGATACCTAAAGTTGATGCTGACATGCTCTCACTAGAGATAGGCCACGTAGAAGAAACGCTATCCAAAATTGAGCGTTAGTTTGTTAAGTTAAGGATTTGCCTCAATTCCAGACAATCGAGAATTTAAGCCGAAAAATTACATCGGCAGATATAAGTGAAGATCCAATATTGAAGCTTGCAAAAAAAGTCGTTATGAGAGTTCTGTTGTCATTAAATATAGAGGCTATGGGTAGCTTAGTCAAAATAAGCTGCAGCAGTATAATCATCATGCAAAGTGTGATGCTTCACTGCAAAGCGATCTACCGCTACTAGTATCTGGTGGACGAGCGTAAGCAGATGGCATCTGAGCCTAAATATTGTGCTATTTGTAGTGGCAAAACTCAGATTTCATTTATCAATTCAGTCAGCTTTCTCTTAGGTTTTGGATGGAGCGTCTTTTGTGAGTAACCAAGGCATAAGATACACCCAGGCACAAGATCAGTTACTAGTGCCTGCATCACCTTATGCTCATCTATCATGCCAATCCACACAGACGTTAGTCCGAGCGCATGTGCCGCCAGCTGAGCATAAGCAGCAGCAAGTGTAGCATCCTGGACGGAGAACTTTTTGATTATATCCTGAGGAAAATTCATCTTAACCCTTGACGGGTTCATACAAAATACCAGGACGACTGGTGCACTTACGTACGGCTGATTGTTTGCAGCCTGTACAAGCTTGAGCTTTACATCGGGGTTCTTTACGTGGTAAACCTCAAACCCTTGAAAGCCTCCGGCCGTCGGAGCGGTATCGGCTGCAGCAAATATCATCTCAAGCTTCCAGTCCTCTACTTCTCGATCCTCAAACTTACGCTGTGATCTTCGGTTCAACATTACATTGAACAGGTTGGTCTGCAGTACGTCATCTAGTTCTGAAGGCGCCTCTTCTTTTTTTGGGTAAAGCTTAGTATTTTTTTCACCTGCATACATTCTTGATAGAATATCGCTAGGATACATCCAAGTGTTTAAGGATCTACATGCAATAAAGATTTTCTATATTAATGTAAGACTGAAATAGAGTCTTGAGTCAGGTACAGCGGTCGGTAAAAATGGTTAAAACTAGAAAGATGATCCTCGAAGTGCAGATAGAAATCGATATTCCAATTGACATCGTGCAAGATAGCTATAGAATAAAGGCTGTAGAAGACGGTCTTAGCCGTAGCATTTCAAAGGGCTTATACGATCAAGGAGTATCATTTGAGATAAAGAACTGTAGTTCTAGGATCAAATAGGAGAGGGATACAAAGCGATTTTGCCGTTAACTCTTAGAGGAACGAAATATACTCGACTTATTAATCGCTTCACTTGATCTCACTTCTCGGAACATGGCGTCGTCGTTCCTCACGAATGCATTTGTTTGAGGCTTTAACTATGTTATAATAAGACAATTATATAAAAATCAAAATCCTATTATTTTAAATTATTTAAAAAGAAGTTCTAAGCAGTCATTGAGAGCTCTGCTGCTTCGATTGAAATAAAAAGTATGGGAGCAGAGGACTTGTGGGGCCTATATGAGGTAAGACGGCTGCAGGTAGAGTCCAAGCTCTACCTTTCGCTCTAATCCTAGCCGTCTTCTTACATTGGCTCCTTGCCATTAGTTCTACTGCGCTATTTTCATTTTCGAGTCATATTTTTCTCTCTCTACTTTAGGACTCCTCACAATCCGCCGTCATTGTGTCTCCTTGTTCTGCATTGAAGTCAGTTATTTCGTCTGTACCGCCACCGCAGTTGAAGTCGTCTGCGCCGTCACCGCCTGTAAGAGTGTCATCGCCGTCACCGCCAGACAGGTCGTCATTACCAGTGCCGCCAGACAGGTTGTCATTACCAGTGCCGCCGTTCAGTTCGTCATCACCGCTACCGCCGGTTATCGCGTCACTACCAGCGTCTCCATTCACTTCGTCATTACCGCTACCAGCGTTAATACTGTCACTACCAGGGCCACCATTGATGTTATCGCCACCACCTCTAGCGTTTATAGCATCGGCGCCGCCGCGCCCGTTAATGGTCTCTCCATTGTCCGTTCCACTGATAGCGTCGCCTGAGTCTGTTCCTGTACAGGGTTGTGGGACTGTCGCACAATTTACAATCGCGGCCGACGCGTTCATTGCAATATTTGGAATAAAGCCCGCTGAAATAGCTGCAATGACTGCTCCAAGTAGTACTGCTGTTTTTTGCTCCCTTTGCATGTGATTCACACTATTCACCGAAGATTTAGATATCTTTCCATTCTTTTAAGAACTTCTCATAATGCTTCAGAATAATCATATATAATTTTTAAAGGATCTAGTCAATATTGTATAAATTAAATATCAACTAACCTTGAACCTTAGTTTACATAAAGTGGATAGAGACACAGTCAGCAAGGACTTGCACAGAGTTAACAGTTGCTCTTGGCCAGGTTGGCTAATGGAGCGATATTATCTTATATTAGTCGGCCACCATCTGTTCGTCTATAAACTTTTGACTTGTGTAAATGTCTTATTTTGCCGGTAATAATATTACCCTGCTATTATGACGGGACTAGGACTCTGTTTTTTCTCGTTTTTCATTTTTGGTAATAGTCTTCCTCGTGAAACGCTGAAGTGTTGGACAAAAGCTCTTACAAGATTATACAATAACATATAACCTCTGGCAAACTTAGAACACATGCCGGTACCCATGAACGTGCAATATTACATAAAATTGACAGTTCTCAAAAAAGGGAGGGTAGAGATGTAGAAGCCACTTTACTCCTATTACTCCCATTGCTGCTATTATTATACTGCTAATTGCCGCGCTACCAAACTTTGTGCCAGCACAAGTTATAATTAAGGCTCTTCTGCTGAAGCATTACATAAATAAATGAATGACGATAGCATATGGGACCCCCCCAAAAAAAGGCGTATACCAACCATTGAAGATATTGTAAACGCGCAAAAATTGCTGATAGGCACTGTTAGAAAGACACCGCTTCAGACTTCCAGAACTTTCTCAGATCTTGCCGGGACAAACTTATTTCTCAAGCTAGAATGCCTACAACTGACAGGGTCTTTCAAAGTCCGGGGCGCGTTTGTAAAGATCAGCAGGCTCTCGGAGGAGCAGGCAGGTTACGGGGTAATTGCAGCATCTGCCGGCAACCATGCCCAAGGGGTAGCATATGCTGCTATGATAAAAAAGATTCCATGTACAATTGTCATGCCGGAGAATGCATCGCCGGCTAAAGTCGCAGCAACAAGGTCTTATGGCGCCAAGGTAGTTCGGCGTGGCGCAGATTACGACGAAGCATGGGAGACGACACAAGAAATTGCTAAGGCAGAGGGCAAG
>DATFBV010000058.1:0-7492 GCA_035253605.1 Nitrososphaera sp. | reverse complement strand
ACAATCAAGCGAATACAGCTTATCTGGAGATTCAAGTATAATAATAAGAGGACAACAACAATTTGATAATGCCGTAATGGCAGCAGAAGGCTCTGCGACAAGGAATATTGTAGAGATTGTGGATTCAGGAACAATAGAAGTGACTGAGATAAACGATCAAGGTATTTCTGAAAATAACTTCTACAATACAGACAATGAACCGTATAGGAAGAGATTAAGTAATGGTAACAGTATTATAGTCAACTCCTGAAAAATATAGGGCAACTTAGTCTAAATTACTACTCTATGCTCGCCTGTGATATAATAGCAGTATCTTCATTTGTCAGCGCTAATGGAAAGTTTTTCTGGATATTTACATAATGCTCTTGCAAAGATGGTGATGCTTTAGACTGTTCTATTTCTACATGAGCGTATCTTTTGTGTAGAGATCATAAACAATCTAGGAATATTATCGGCTTTATAGCATCTCCCTTTATGGCCTTTCTCTATCTCTCATAGCAACCCTATTATTATATAGTCTATGCTAGAGGCGGACGAGTACTTGGCATATACTTACTCTCCTCCCCCCCCTCTCTCCATAGTGCCAGCCACCTTTTATCAATCATCGATGCGAGCTTGGCAGAGACCATTTAATTTGGCCCCGTGTCGAAATCTGTGTGAAAGAGTGGCTGTTCGAGGTCATAATGGCAGCCTCTATGATAAAGGTATGAAATACTGTCCAAGATGTGCTATTTTCTTCCGTTCTGATGAGAAAACTCACTGTTTTTGCTGTGGTAAGAAGCTTAGAATTAGAACCCGTAATAGCCGCACAAGGAATCGAAATAGATGTTCAAAGTGTAATAGAAAGCTAATAAATTTCAGTTGGCATGATAAGGATGAAGAATATTCATTGATATGCAGGACCTGTGCAACGGTCTAGAAAATAAAAGGAATTCACATTTCTTTTTCGGTAGCATAGCACTGCCCTGTTGATATTCCAATCTACTTGTACCTCTGGCAATAGATCCAAAGTATTCTTCTTTCCTACAGTTCAATGAATCATTTCTAATACTTACTTTATACTATTTTTTACCAGCTCGTTCCGGGAGCAATATATGTTTTGACTATGTATTTTTACATACTGATGGATCCATAGCCTTCTTTTGATAACCTACCACATACAATATCCTGATCGTACATATCTAATTAGTCGAAACCAAAGATTGTATTTCAACCAATAATAAATGTGCAATCTTCGTGATGATAATGTACCTATTGCTTAGGAACGTTTAATGATTCCAAATATTCATTCAATATTTCAAAGAGGAACTGGCTAGAGCTTTACTAAGAATAGAAATATCAATGTGTGACAAAATTTTACTATTAGTACTATAAAGTAAAAAATACAAAGTACAATCATTCATTGTGTTCTTGATCAATATTAGAATGAATAGACTATTTTATGATTCACTACATCTTAGCCAATATCAACTCTTTTATCCTGCTTCTTTACTCTGCTGTCGCTTAATCCGCATTCTGCACATTTGTATATTAGCGAGTTGCCAATATCCTTCTCAAGAAGCATGTCTCCGCCACAGCATGCACATTTCATAGCTAGCTAATATCATAAAGATAAAAGGCTATTTCTTTGCTTTGGTCTCCTTGGCCTTTGACAATCTATATGCATCTTCCTTTTTTTAATGCTATTTGATGATGACATATACAGTATATCTAGGACAGCTGTTTCAAACTATGCCTTTTGGCGTCTTATATATAAGCATGAGCATGTGCTTTTATGTAAAAAATTCATACATAAGCTATTAGGGCAGCATACAAGTGACTGTATCATTATTGCTATTAGGAGAATCGTGGGTTTCGGTCACAATTGTAGGTTAACATGTTTTGGAAGTAGGAGTGATATATTATGGGTATCGTAGAATATGCCGCTCGGGGATTACTGGGCGAGTTAGATAAACAACACAGGAATTTTATGGGTTTATTATGCCTGCTATAGACATGTACGAAGATGGAAATGATTTGGTTATTGAAATTGACCTTCCGGGTTTTAGAAAAGATGATATCAATATTAGAATTATAGATAGAAATATACTGTCAATTAAGGCAACAAGAAAGCCAACATCAGAACGCTCATCACATATACACCGGGGATAGAGACCAGTACGAATAGACAAAAAGATAGTGTTGCCTATGTCCACTAAAGAGGTTGAAAGAATAACAGGAGCAGCCAAGTACACGGATGGAGTTGTTACATCGAGAATTCCAATTTCAGAAGCAAGAACTATTCCTATAACCTAACATATGTCCTCTGCTGCTTCTCTCAAAGCAGCAGTACTAATAGCAGTGGTTATATGAGGCAATTATTTTTGCTATGTAACATTATTTTAAATGAAGAATAGGAAATAACATTGCTCAAGTGCAATAACGCATAAGTATCACATTCTTTAGTCTACTAAAGAAGACTGTGTTAGCGGTCATAGAAGAATTACGTGGGGGCCTACAGGGATAAGGGGAGTAGTAACCCACTTTTAGCTGCTAACACAGTCTGCTTTGTTCATTTTTACATGGTAATCGCATGTATAAAAAGCACTATGAAAAATAGTAAGGCAGAACTTCATTATCTTATTTCAAGGCTGCATTGTCATACTTCATTAGTTTGGAATATCATATAGGCAGAAGGAAAAACTAACGAATAAACTCTAATAAAGAAAATGAATATACCTTGGGTCATCTCCAGCTAATAGATCATCGAATTAACGACTGTGCAAACTTATAGTGAACCAAAAGCGTTATTGAAATATGTATTATACATACATGCATGGATGATTTTGAATCATTGATAGAGTTTCTTAGAGTTTACTGTTTGTTGGATCAGTGGATCAGTGGTTGCCCGGGATTAGTTTCTGATTAAAAAAAGTATCCAAGGAATCAATTGTTGCAGGATTGCGGTTGAAAACCAAAGAATTCAGAATGAGCGGCGACATCTATATTACTACTATGCGGTCTTTGCACAATAGCCAAAAGGCGCAAATACATATCGTCGAATACTTTGGTGTAAGGTTTAAGGCTTATGAAATGATGAGAACATCAGACTATCATAAACAGGTTCTCATGCAGATAATCCAAAATATAATCAAAGCCTGTTCCTTCTGCTCCCTGTTCGGCTCATTTTAGTGCTTTATATACCGACTAGTCTCATTTTGTAAATGCAATAGCCCCATGTACAGCATTCAGAGGCGAGGTTATGCTTCGCTGACACTACTGCTTCTTATTAGTATTTCTTCTATCGCTATTGCACACGGCCACGGCCTTGGAACTGACATATCGCCTCCCATTACCATCTCTAATAAAGAGGTCTCAGTCGAAGCATCAATAAATCCTACATTTCTAGATCAGGTCTCCAGCAGTGAGCGCACCTTTATAGTAAGAGCACTTGACGATCCAACCCGTAACTCTACTATTCCTGGTATTGATTTCAGAATAGTTGTGGAATTGAATAACGAAATTCTGCTTGATCAGCAATTCAGATCATCTGATGGTGTTGTCAAGGCAAACCTGACTCCTGACAAGAATATACAAGGCTGGGAAGTAAATGGCCAAGCTAGGCCAAGTGAGCATATAGAAGTGAGTCAGAGCAACCCGGTCGAACTGCGGAGCAGGGTCCTTACAGTAGGAGGACTCTATCACATCATAGTGATTATTGAGAAGGGCAGCCCTGGACTTACAGTAGAGTCCGACCAAAAGTTCGATCTCTATGTCAGCATTGGCACATCATACATGTTTGGTGTGCAAACGCCGCAGGGCGAGGAACAAATGGTGATTAAGACGTATTATGACAAGATTAACAATTTCGACTATTCTAACAATACGATCAACTTTGAAATGCCGTTTACGTGGGAACACACTTACATAGATCAAGTGCCTGTGCTACATACAGAAGTTCAGTTCCCAAAGACTATTGAAGAGTTGCAGACGAACAGCTATCGTGGAACGCTAAACGGTATGGAGCTTGAGGCGCAAGCGGTGGTTATTGACGATTACACCTCTGAGCAAAACCGCATTGTACATTTCGTAATTAATAACGCCATGCTGAGCCGCTTTGCCGAGACAATAAATGACAACAGCAATGTTGCGGTATTTACTCTAGCGCCAGTGGAGAAACCGAAATTCCCGCTGGACATATTATCATTGCCAGGCGAAAAATTCCTCTTCCAGCTGTCATGGGGTCCTGACATAATTGAAACCGGTGTTCCAATAACTTTTGTTATGAACATTCAAGATCCAGCTTCAGGTGACCTCCTCAGAGGATCATCATTCGATTTTGTATTGATACAAGATGGCAATGAAATTCATAGTGAACACATGTCGTCCGAGTTCGGTACCTATTCTTATGAATACACTTTCTCAAAAGCAGGAAGGGTAACGCTAGCCGCAAACAACATCAATAGTCAGGGCGAAAGCGCAAAGATAGATCTTGTCGTACAACAGGGAACTGGCAATTCCAACCTACAGCCGCAGCCAACTCAATCCCAATGCCTAATTGCAACAGCTACGTTTGGCTCTGAGCTGACACCTCAGGTGCAATATTTGCGTTACTTCCGTGACAACTACATCTTGTCAACAGCATCCGGCACAGCCTTCATGAAGGTATTTGACTCAGTCTATTATTCATTCAGTCCGCAGATTGCAGAATATGAGAGAGAGAAACCTTGGATGCAGTCAATTGTCAAGGTAGCATTGTATCCCCTGTTTGGAATACTGATGGCTTCAGAGCGTGTTCATGTAGTAGCAGGAGGCGGTGAGGTTGGAGCAATATTGGCAGGGGTAGTATCAAGCGTGCTTATAGGTGCTGTTTATCTTACGCCTGTGGGCTATGTCGCATGCAGTCACAAAAGAAGAGTCGTCAATAAATTATTGGCAATTATTGTAGGTGCAGCAACGGCAATTCTGGCAATTACAGTAGTTACTGCACTGGATGTCTTGCTTCCATTAAGCACTGTCATATTTGTATTAGCTGTAACTGGAGCTTCAGCAATAGCAATGGCTGGAATAATTAAATATCTAGTGCACAAGTAGTAAGAAATCCTGCAGGTATAGGATACATAACTGGGCTGAGTCTTGTCAAGTCAATGTAGTAGCAGATGTGGCTATCAAAACCATGTAACTGTGTTTATTGTTGTTGCCAATAGAGGCAAAACCATTAAAGGCCCTCTACTACAATTTTATGCTAGATGCACTCTGTCACACACAGATGATCTTTATAACAAACTAAAAAGAGATATTGGAAATGACTTTAACTGGACTAAAGAAGGAAAGATCCTAGAACTTTATTCATTTCATTGCAGTAATTGCGGCTACCGAAATATACATGACATTAAGATGCTTACATGTGGTTGCGGAAAAGAGCTACAAGGCATTCTAGT
This sequence comes from Nitrososphaera sp., assembly GCA_035253605.1. Classification (GTDB taxonomy): domain Archaea; phylum Thermoproteota; class Nitrososphaeria; order Nitrososphaerales; family Nitrososphaeraceae; genus Nitrososphaera. The sequence goes on along the minus strand of DATFBV010000058.1, from coordinate 2,072 downwards.
TTATCGCAAAATTGGAGATACCGTAATTTACGATGCAAGACAGAGGAGAAAGAGAGTCAAATAGCACACACATTTGTACTTGCAGACATAATTGATCATTCTGGTCAACCTTGCAAATTCAGAGAATTTACTGCCAATTGAAAGTGTTATTTCAGGATAACCAAGGTTTAAAAGATGTGCCCTAAATTCTTATACTGATAATGTCTACTCCCGTATTCAACTAACACTACCAACAGATCTGCTTTTTCAAGGTTGTATTTAAATTGAGTATATATGTGATACATCATTGAGCCGGGAGGATTAAGAGAGAGGACCTGCTAAGGAGTGGATGAATAATGACAACAAAGAAAAAGCTATTTGTTAATTTTGATGGTTTGTGTGAACCAGCAAATCCAGCTGGTATACCATGTTATGGTTTTGTAGTGAAAAATGAGAATGCTACGGTATCGTATAGAGGGTATGGCTTAGTTAATTCAGTTGAACCTTTTTCTCCTCAAGCTAATAGTAATGCCGCTGAATATGGTAGTGTAATAAAGGCTATGGAATGGCTAGTAGAAAACGGCTACGCCGCTAATGCTAGTGATGATTATGAAATTCTCGTGAGAGGAGACTGTCAATTGATAATGAGAAAACTGAAGAGCAGAGATTATAGTCCAAGGGCTGCAAGAATGAGTCCCATGTATGATATAGCTATCGTGCTACGATCAATGTTTCGCCCCGATGGTATAAGATTTGAATGGGTAAAGCGTGATGAAAATAAGGAAGCTGACGAGCTAGCAAAGGAAGCATACTATTGGGCTTTGAGGAAGTACCCGGAGCTCAGAAAAAGAGTAAGAAAGCATTGGGCAACAATCCTGTGGGTAGAACAAATGATACATAAGGAACAATGAGATTATTTAGGTTAAAACAAAATCACTTCAAAGAACATATAGGAAGGCAAGGAGTTCGTCGCCTTTTTACATATACATGCAACGTCTACGGAATGAGCACTGCACGAGCCTCTACTTCGGACTTTTTGAGCCTATATAGTACTTCATTAGCCTCTTCCAGTCTGTGTGTTTCTACAATGACTTGTAAGCCCATGGTGCTTGCCATCTTGACTAAATCAGTCATGTCTTTTCTAGTGCCAATATTGCTTCCCTTTACTATTTTTTCTTCAAAGGTGGGAAAGTCAGCCACATTGCCACGTACGCCTAGAACAACAATGCCTCCTTTCTTGACTGACCTAATGGCAGCGTCTATCACCTTGTCAGAGGGTGCAAAGACAATTGCACTGTCAAGCAGACCCTCCTCGTCTGTCAGGTCCTTAAAGAACTGCTCATCAGGATGTTGGTAGACAACGGCATTGTCTGCACCCAGCTTTTTTGACAAGTCGATATGCTTTCTCGTTCTTGATGCGGCTACGACCCTTGCACCATAAATCTTGGCTATCTGGATCGCTAAGTGGCCGACGCCGCCTATTCCAAAGATGCCAACTGTCTTGTCAGCCGCAGGCTCGCTTGCCTTGACTGCCTTGTATGCAGTTATGCCCGGGCAGAAAAGTGGCGCAGCATGTGCCGAGTCAAAGTTGTCCGGGATCGGAGTCACAAACTCTTCCACCGCAGATATGTATTCGGCATAGCCTCCTTGCACAGTCTCGCCAGTTATCTCAGCGCTCTCGCACAAGTTCTCCCGCCTAGACATACAATACTCGCACCGCAGGCATGAGCTAAAAAGCGGCTGGATGCCAACCCTGTCGCCTACTTTGACCTTTTTCACGCCATCTCCTATCTTCTTAACAATGCCAACGACTTCGTGGCCCGGTATCACTGGCAGGCTTGAAGGCGCGCCATACTTTTTCCAGTCGCCTTCGATAAGGTGCAGGTTTGACCGGCATACGCCGCATGCCTCTATTTCAAGGAAAAGTCCAGTCCTTCCCTTCATTGTTGGCTTCTCAATTGACATAAGCTTGAGGGGGCGAGTCTCTATCGGTGCAAGCTTTGTGAGAACCATTGCCTGCATCTTTTCTGCCATGGTATTCAACATTTCTTTCTCACATTTATGCTTATGAATGACAATTTTTGACCTTAATT
>DATFBV010000057.1:0-13521 GCA_035253605.1 Nitrososphaera sp. | reverse complement strand
TATCTGGCTTATGTGGTATCGGGGTGCTAATGCAATAAAGGCTGCCGCATTTTAATAAAATGGACAATATTTTTTATGACCTTGTCTAAAGTGGATTAGTGGATTTGTTGCTATGATGGAACAATGGCAAAAACAATGGATCTTAAACCTAATGAAGTCATACAATGGCAACAGATTATTGGCAGCAAAAAGAATGTCTGAAATTACTCAAAAAGGAATACGAGAGTGTTGGCAACTACTGGATGACGCTGTACCAATGAGTGCTGTAGATCGAATAAGATATTGTTCGCTTGGGATAACGGATTGATGTGATTTTACTAGTGAACTGACTGATAGAGTCCAACTGTCTAGTTAGAACTAGAAGAGAACGGCATATTTTTTATTTCATACCTTCCGCCTACTCGCTTCCTTGCTTATTTTTTTGCGGTTATGTAAAACAATAAAGTCTCTCAATGTCTTGTGTATGTGGTCAAAATATCTCTGTAAGTACTGCAAATATTGCATCTGAATCTTAACGCTCAAATATGTTACAGTGCTTATAAAGCAAATGGAATCGCAGCCGGTGGCAAGTAAATTTGAAGAAATAACTTACCTTGACTGGAACAATGCGTTTGATATTCTAGAAAAAGCATACAGGTCAGGCCTCTTTGTTCTGATTATTGGCCCAAAGGGCACCGGCAAGACTACCCTTGTAAGGAAATTTGCTTCGGAAATGAAAAAGGAACTTGATTCTGTCAACTTTTCACTTCGCACTAGAGAGTCACACCTAGTGGGATCGAGAACTCTCAACAAAGGCGAAATAAACTTTGTTGAAGGCGTGCTGGTAAAGTCTATGCGCAATGGCACCCTATTGTATCTTGATGAGCTAAATGCGGCAGAAGCAGACGTGCTGCTCCGACTTGACGAAGCGCTAGACGACAGGAGACAGCTCGTGCTAAAAGAAGCAGAGGGCCAGGTTGTCAATGCGACGGATGACTGGTTTGTAATAGCCACTATTAATCCATTATCGCACGTTGGAACAAAAGAGTTACCACCGCAGATTCTGAGTAGGTTTCCTGTGAGGATGAGGCTTGACTACCCGCCGGAAGATATCGAGCTTGACATTGTTAGTCGCCACGTAAAAATTGATGATTCAAAGGTCAGGGATGTTAAGCACGCAATCCAGCTTGCCAAGAGCCTGCGGGAGGCGGCTGCGGTTGAAGAATTGTATTACAGCCCATCGATACGTGAGACAATTGCATTTGCCAAGATGCTCAATACTGGACTTTCTGGCAGGCAGACCGCCGAAGTTGTATATGCAAACACATACGACCAATGGGGCCAAGTAGAGTATCAGAAAGTGATGGATATGATAACGTCGATCTTTGGCGACAGTTAATGGTCAATATTGCAAGCCCTGTAATGCGAAACGATGTTTTGCTCGACGTTGCGACTTTTCTCGCCAGAAGATGGTCTGGCAATGACAAGGTAGTGATAATTCTTATGCCAGACAAACCTCCAACTGCTAAGCTGGACAGGAACCAGATCATTCTTTCTCTTCTTAACTATTATCCTGGGACCGACTTTCAGAAATATAGGCAGTGGCGTGTAGCGCTCTGGTTTGAATCAATGAGAATGAAACACTCCTCTAAAGTGCTGAGCAATGAGCATGCCTTTGGGTTTTTACTCAATACACTTGAAACAAAAAGAATCGAAATCCTTGGCTTGCGAGAATGGGAAGGAATGGCCAATGAGCTAATGTTCAATGAGGGTATTTCATGGATGTCGCGCCAGCTTTTGAATTCGATATATGGACGATATAAAATAGCGGAGGCATTTTCGCAATATTTTCTCACTGGTTATGTGAAAGGTGAACTATTTGGCGGTGAATTTGATAAGGTAAAAAGGGCAGCTGATTATGCAAATGAAATAGTAAAGGAAGCCATAGACAACAACTACGGCACCAGCTGGATAGAACAGCATATTCCAAAACTGATCAAGATACTTGAGCTTGACCCTTTGGTTTCGATCCCGATATTATCTCCAAGGACAAGGGTCGGTGCGTCACTTAACCAGAGCGACACACTCAAGCAGGTGGAAAAGGTAGTGCAGATGCGACACAAGAAAGATGACATGCAGAAAAAGACTAAAGATATCTATGAAGGTCGCGATGTGCTTCAAGAATTCCAGACTCTTATCACAGAGAGCAAAAAGACAGAGAGCAAGGGATATGAGTCATTGGAGAACTTTGGTCTAAGCGTGCCAGACAAGATGGACGTTGACGAGACACAGATCTATGACATCGACCTAATACAGAAGGTCAAGGCGGCATTTAGAGACTGGAAAACAGGATGGATTGAGCGGCATGATGAATCTGGCGACGAGTTTGATGTGGAAACCTATGTTGAGGCGCTGCCCAAGACCTTCCTCGCTGACTTCCGGCTCTCGATTAAGACTAAAGTTGTGATATTGCTTGACCATTCCAGCAGTATAGCTGATGTAGAGTTAGAATACAAGCAGGCTACAATCGCGCTCTGTGAAGCGCTGCACTACCTTCAAATCAAGTTTGCTGTCTATGCATTTAGCACAGACAAGCAGCAAGTAAAATGCTGGGTCATTAAACCACCCAACATCAAATGGTCAGTGGTAAGCGCTAGGCGTCTTGTCCAAATAAGAGCAAGCGGAGGCACACCGTTAGCAGAGGTCTACGGTCTGCTCCTGCCTTTGCTCAAGTCGTTCAAGCCAGACATCTTTGTCACCTTGACAGATGGCGAACCATCCGACTTTGATGCAGTAAGGCAGATGGTACTGTCGTACAGGAAAATAGGCATTCATATGATGGCAATAGGGGTTGGCCGCAACCTCCGTGACTCTGTCGGCATAGGACACAATTTAAAGTATCTCGACTACGAAAAGGCAATCTCTGTCAGCCGGTTACAAGATATTCCAAAGAAAGTGATCAAACTGCTGCGTGGCGGCAATTAGATGACTAAATTAGGATTTTCCTTCTTGACCTTTTCCCAGTCGCTCAGGAAAGCGGAAAGTCCTTTATCTGTCAATGGATGAGAAATCATTTTGCTGAGTATGTCCGGTGGAAGTGTCACAACCTGCGCGCCAATCCTGCCAGCTTCGATGACATGTAGAGGGTGCCGAATGCTTGCAACAAGCACATCTGTGCTAAACTCGTAATTCTTGAATATCTGCACTATATCACTTATGATTGTCATACCCTCATGTCCTGCGTCATCAAGTCTACCAATAAATGGACTGACATAGGCAGCACCGGCTTTGGCAGCAAGGATCGCTTGGTTTGCTGAAAATATGAGCGTGACATTTGTCTGGATTCCTTCCTCCTTTAATTTCTTGACAGCCTTTAATCCATCTGGGATCATCGGAATCTTGACCACTACGTTCTGTCCATATTTTTTGAGCCCGTGGGCCTCATTGACCATTTCCTCCATTGTAGTTCCGATGACTTCAAGGCTCACCGGTCCCTTGACTATCTTGACTATCTCGCGCATGATCTCAGCGGGGTTACCCTTCTCCTTTGAAAGCAGTGTCGGATTCGTTGTGATGCCATCTACCAAGCCCATATCGCTGTACTTTTTGATCGATTCAATATTTGCAGTATCAAGAAAGATCTTCATGTTATTTTCTGCTCCTGCTTCTTGCTTCAAGCACTGCCTTTACTATTTCAGTTGCAGTAAGACCATAGTGCTCCAAGAGCATATCGATTTCCTCATCACGTGCAGACTCACCAAATGTATCGTGGATTCCAACGCGCTTGATGGATACAGGGTAGGTTTCACCAATAACTTCAGACACTGCACCTCCAAGGCCTCCGATCACATTGTGCTCCTCGGCTGTAGCTATGGCACCTGTCTCTTTGGCGCATCTAGCTATTAAGTCATTATCGATAGGTTTTATTGAGAACATGTCGACTACCCTGCAGGAAACGCCTTTTCCTTTGAGCTCTTTTGCTGCTTCAAGTGCCCTGCTCACCATAAGACCGCATCCAATTATTGTGGCGTCAGACCCATCCTCAAGAATGTTGCCTCTTCCAAGCTCAAATGCCGTTGATTGATCTGCATAGATTATATCAGACGAGGGCCTTGCAAGGCGCATATAAAAAGGACCAGCAGTAGATGCTACCATCCTGATAAGATATTTGACAGCAACTGCATCAGCAGGTACTAGCACTCTCATATTAGGGATTGCTCTCATTTGTGCAACGTCTTCTATCTGCTGATGAGAGGCTCCATCTGGTCCCACCGTAAGTCCTGCGTGAGAAACAACCAGCTTGACATTGAGGTAGGGGTAGCAGATGGTGTTGCGGATCTGGTCAACACACCTCCCAGGGATGAATGCAGCATAAGTGCTCGCAAATGCAATCTTGCCGGCTATTGCCAGACCGGCGGCCACTGAGACAATGTTGGCCTCTGCAATTCCGACGTTGAACATTCTCTCAGGATACTTGTCACCAAACTTTTTCGTCTTAAGAGACTCAGTTGTATCGCCTCCAACACATACAATGCGAGGGTCATCTCTTCCAAGCTCCACAAGAGTATCTCCGTAGGCTCCTCTCATGTCTGCAGTTCTCTTCTCGCTACCTAATAGCATGTAGCTCTTCCTCTATCCTAAGCTCATTTGCATAAGGAATCAATATATGTTTACGGGCTTTCATCCAGTCCGCCCTTATGTTAAGCTGGGTCGCGTGGTTAAGAAGTCTTCTCTCAAGTGCCACCTCCGCCTTGTGTCTTAGTTGGATGACTGCACCGTGAATGTCTCCTCCCCCATACACAGCGGCGCCAGCAACAAATATTCTTGCGCCTGTATCATATGTCTGTTGTAACGTCGTTGCATCGATGCCTCCGTCAGCTTCGATATATCCCCTAAAGCCATTTTGCCTTAATTGCTTGTTAAGTACTATCATCTTGCTCAATACTTCTGGCATGAACTTTTGGCCTGCAGAGCCGGGATTGACTGACATAACAATGACAACATCAAGGTTATGCAAGCACTGGTAGAGCCACTTTGGCACATCGGTGCCCGGATTAATTGCAATGCCAGGGCTGATCCCATTATCGATCAATCTTTCTTGAATTTCTCTAAACTCATTTTCCGTGCATGCCTCTGCATGTACTGTAATGATATCACATCTTGCATCGATGTAATCTTGTATGCTCTTTAGCGGGTCTTCTATCATCAAGTGAGTATCAAACGGCAGACTGGTTAGACGCCTTAGCTTTTTGATAGTGTCAGCAAAGAATGTAGTATTTGGAACAAATCTGCCGTCCATCACATCTAAATGGATCATATCTACTCCTTCGCGCTCGACCTTCCTTATTTTATCCTCATAGTTTTCGCGCTCACCTGCTATTATTGATGGCGCGATGAGGCACTCACTCTCTAGCTCTTCCAGCAACACCTCCGTTTGCCTCTTGGGCGGTGCTTTTCCGTGCCACTGGGGGTTGTTTGCCATGTGACGTATACCATTTCCTTTGACAGTATTGGCAATTATCATCACAGGTTTGTCATGCACTTGTCCCGCCTTGTTGAGAGCATCCACTATTTGTTCGACCCTGTGACCATCTACCTCAAAGACCTCCCAGTTAAATGCAGTCCACTTGTCCTTTATGGGATCAAGTGGCATAATGTCTTCAGTAAAGCCGTCCTGCTGGATGCGGTTACGATCCAAAATCGTGACTAGGTTATCGAGCTTGAATTTGCCGGCGGCCATAGAAGCCTCCCATATCTGACCCTCGTTTGACTCACCATCTCCAATCAATACAAATACTCTATTCTTCTTGCCATCTAGTTTTTGTGCAAGTGCAATGCCGACACCGACTGAAAGCCCAATCCCTTCTGAACCTCCCGAGTATTCAATACCTGGCACGCTGTGGTGCCTTTGATGCTCTGAGTACCTTACTGGGTGCCCTTGAAGGCGGGAACCAAGCTGACGGAGTGTTCTGAGCTCTTCCGGCTGAAAGTAGCCTGCAACTGCAAGTGCCGAGTAAAAGCCAGGTGCCGAATGAGCCTTTGAATTAATGAAATAATCCCGCTCACTCCAGTCTGGATTTGATGGGTCGTACCTCATCCTTTTGAAATATAGCGTACCCATTATTTCAGCAGCAGAGAAGGAGGCGCCGGGGTGGCCGGATCCAGCCTCCGTGATGCCTTGAATTGCCCACATGCGCCCATCCCGGATCTTCCTCTTGAGATCAAGATAACGCATGTTAAAGCCCATACTGATCCCCCCATGTAAACAGCAATATATTAAAAAGCTCATTGCAGGAAAATAAAAAGATATAGCTCAGCAGTATCTCTATCCCTCAAGATTTAAAAGTTCGATAATGCAATTTTATATACATCGTGTCGTCATTATCGTCATCTTTCAAACGACCACTCCTTATTTATGACGACAAATGTTACTCTTGCGCGAAGTTTGCCAAAGTGGCTAGCATGCTTTCTCGCGGCTGGATAAGGGCGGCTGGTCACTACTATTCGCGGGTAGCCAAGGAAACAAAGGAAATGATCTTTCCTACTGGCTATGATGCAACTAAAATGTTCTGGCTTATCAACAGAAGCGGCGCTTACGGCGCACGGGCGGGTCTGCTGCCCTTGGCAAAGGAAATTCTCATAGGCATTTTCAGAGGAAGCGGAAAGGTTAACGATATTGAAGCAGTATGTGAATATGACAAAACCAACAACAACATGTCATGCTACACGCTCATAGATGTGTTAAAGAGGATTGCTGGTACACTCCGAAGGGGAACGACATTTAGATTTAACACGTAAGAGTTACAATGACTATATATCGCCGTCTATGTGGTATCGGCATAAAAGCGGTTTCTCACTTTGTAATGAGAGGAAGCAATGGAGAATGCATGCATATTCTGACCTCTAAGATAATAACCCTTTGTATCACTTCTACCCTACAGAGGCGAAAACTAATTTGGCAGAGTACCGGCAGCCCAAGTGCCAAAGCAATTTTGCGTCATCGTCTTATGTTATTTATGCGATTATAAACTTAAAATAAAGTCAATACTGGAGTCTAGTGTGTTGTGGTACAGGTCAAAGTCGAGAAGGCTAAGATAGATCAAAAGCAGACTCCGCTTCTGGTGATAGGTATATTTGAAGGCGAACAGGACTTTCCACATTCAAAGGAGTTAGACTCAGCAATCTCTTCTTCAATCAGAGAAACCCTGGAGAACAAAGAGTTCCGTGGGACATTTGGCTCCTCAATAGTGGTTTATACGTTGGGCAAGGGGCCAATGAAAAAGATAATGCTACTTGGTCTTGGCAAGCGGGAAAAATTCACAGACGAAAGTGCACGGATCTGTGCAGGCAAGGCAACGCGGAAGGCTCGAGAGCTGGAAATAAAGGAATTTTCAATACTACAGTTCTCAAACCTTGACGAAGGGCTTGTAGAGGCCATGACAGAGGGAATCGCTCTTGCATCATACTCATTTGACAAGTACAAGGAGACCCGAGAGCCGGCCACAAAAATTGAAGAAGTGACAATATTGATCAATTCGGATTCTCTAAGATTTCAATCGGTTGTTGAGAAGGCAAATCTAATAGTCGAGGCGGTAAACTTTGCACGTGATATCAGCAACCTACCCCCAAACGACTGCCCACCGGCTCTTCTGGCAAGTATCGCAGTTTCGCTAGCGCAAGACTACGGCATGAAGGTAAGAGTAATGGATCGCTATGAGCTTGAAAATATGGGGATGGGCGGTATTGTGGCGGTGGGCAAGGGAAGCAATAATCCTCCCAAGCTCATAGTCCTGGAATACAATGGCGCAAATGACCCTCAGCAAAAGCCATATTTACTGGTAGGCAAGGCGGTGACTTTTGACACTGGCGGTATTTCTATAAAACCTAGCGAAAAAATGGATGAAATGAAATTTGATAAATGTGGTGGTTGCACGGTTCTAGCCATTATACGTGCAGTTGCTTCGATGAAGCTGGCAGTCAATGTTGTAGGCATTGTACCATCCGTTGAAAATATGCCATCTGCCACATCGTACAGACCAGGCGATATCATCAGAATGTATAATGGCAAGTCAGTAGAAGTACTGAACACTGATGCCGAGGGTCGTATGATACTTGCCGACGCCCTAGCATATGGAATCGTCACACATAGTCCAAAGGCTGTAATTGATTTGGCTACGCTTACTGGTGCTGCTGTAATTGCACTTGGAGCCAATGTAGCCGCGGTGGTAGGTAGCAACAAGCAGTTGATAGACAGGTTGCGCAAGCTATCAGATAGGACCGGAGAAAAGATGTGGGAGCTTCCGCTGTATGAGGAATATCATGAGCAGATCAAGAGCACCTATGCAGATATCAAGAATATTGGAGGAAGACCCGGTGGAGCGATCACTGCTGCAGCGTTCCTATCTAACTTCGTCAATGATGTTCCTTGGATCCATATTGATATTGCTGGCACTGCATGGATGCAAGAAGGAACACATGAGAAAAGTTACAACCATAAAGGAGCTACTGGCTTTGGAGTAAGGACACTTGTCAAACTGCTGATGGAAGACGAAAAGCAGCTGTCAACATGATGGAGAATTATGCCGCTATTTCCCTCGAGCACGCTTGTACGAGCCCTCGAAGTGCAGGGCTTTAGTTGCAGGATAGGCAGCATGGAACTGGACGTACATCCTATGAAAAGACCGTACTTTGAGCGATGGCTTTCAAACAGGGACGGCTTTATCCGGATAATGAGCGGCAGCATAGACTTCGTCGGCATAGAGGAAGTGATGCGCATGGGGCCATTCTATGACATCTACTGCCTTGTAGAAAATGACTTTATTGTAGATACCGACGACAATGCCCACAAGTTGTTCGATGCCGCGCCGTACTACACGCTATCCAACGGCAAGGTGATAAACATGGGATGGAGTGGTGGCGTGATCGCAAACATGCTAGCAAAAGACACAGCATTATCAAAGGATTTTGCAAAAAATATAATGAAGGAGGAATTGAAAAGGATAATGATAAAAGCAGCAAACTATTGCTGCGTCATAGAAACTCAGGCATGGGAGCCAGCCGGGCTTGCATCAGTCTTCCCGGCGATAGATCTGATAGGCTACAATGTTAGGCAGCTAGTCAAGAGGATACACTTTGGAGACTATGCTGAAAAGTAATAGAAAGATATGCCAGCACTGCTGCTTCCCGACCGCTCTCGCAGATCAGTAACACAGCAGCGACAGCAGGTTTGACTTCCGGGTTCGGAATGGGACCGGGTCGCACCCTGCTGCTATGACCGGCTTACCTTAAGATTTGCCAAAGGGCTAATTTAATGTTGCTTCGCTAGAAGTAGACATCAGGGTGGCTTAAATAATCTCTTCCTCAAAAAACATGGGATGCGAATATGACAATTGACTTGCTATCAGCCCTCATATTCATAGTTGGGCTGGTCATTTCGACAATTATAATCTACGTTACTACAAAGCTTCTGTTTGGACAAAATGGAGGGGTAGGGCGGGCATTTGCAACCGCCCTAATTGGTACACTCATCTATTTCGTGGCATATTATATTTTTGGCAAAGGAGTCATATCTTCATTAGTAGGTGGTATAATTTGGCTGATAGCGATTAAGGTGCTCTATAACATTGGATGGTTCAAAGCGTTCATGATAGCGGTGGTAGTGTGGATATCTGCCACGCTTATAGGATTTTTGTTGCCAACAGTTCCTGGGCCTGTGTAGTTTGCCTTATCAAAGAATTACTAAACTCCATTTAGAAGCTATACATATGTGCGGCAGGAAGAACAATTAACCGTAAGGCTCAAAGCGTAATTGAAGGAAAATAAAACTGATAATGTTTGGAAAGGCAAAGTGCAGGCTTTGTGGCGACGAGGTCAGACTTGCATTGAAGCATTTGAGGGACAAGCATATGGAAATCTACCTCAGAGAAGTGGCAAGCAGGACAAAGATGTCAGGAGTTATGAAAAAGTACTTTGTTGATTACTGAAGCCTTGGAAGCTCCTGAAAATGGGTCACATAAACGGAAATAATCTGGTAAAGTAGGCGGCCTTGCGAGCCCAAAAAATTTGAAAGTTGTTGTAACTAAAGCGGTATGTATATAACGCATTATTACAAAAATTACATGTAATTGGGCAATTTTGAAGCAGAAAGTACTCATCGGGTTGCAGTACTTGACGAGGAGTTATGCCAGCCAAAAAAATGTGGCTTGGAATGTATAGTATACTGCCCAGTAAACAAAACTGGTGGTGAGTGTATTATCCAGCGGCCGGATGACGGCAAAGCTGTGATAGCCGAGGATCTATGCACAGGATGTGGCATCTGTATCAGGAAGTGCCCTTTTGACGCCATAGTAATTGTCAACCTTGCAAAAGAGCTTTCTGAAGATAAAGTCCATCAGTATGGCATTAATTCATTTAGATTCTATCGTCTGCCGACTCCAAAGAAGGGTTCAGTTGTTGGCTTGGTTGGAAGAAACGGCATGGGCAAGTCTACAATTGTCAACATCTTGTCGGGAAACATGAAGCCCAATCTTGGGAAGTATGATCAAGAAATTTCATGGGATGAGATTCTGAAATATTATCAGGGCACTGAAATGAAATCCCACTTTGAAAAAATTGCAAATGGTAAGATGCGCGCTTCGATCAAACCGCAGCTCGTGTACCTCATACCAAAGGCATTCAAAGGGACGCCAAAGGAACTGTTGAAAAGATATGACGAGCGCAAAGTGACTGACAAGCTAGTACCACAACTTGGCCTGCAAAACATTTTGGATCGCAACATTGCACAGCTGAGCGGTGGCGAACTTCAAAGACTTGCAGTGGCTATAGCTGCTGCAAAGGACGCTGAATATTATTTCTTTGATGAGCCATCCTCGTACAACGATGTCTACCAACGGCTTACAGTTGCCAAAGTGATAAGAGATCTAGCCGAGCAGGGCAAGAACGTGATGGTTGTAGAGCACGATATGACGCTCCTTGACTACCTGTCAGACTATGTCCATATTATTTACGGTGAGCCGGGAGCATACGGTATTGTTTCTGGCATGCAAAGCACAAAAGTCGGCATCAACAATTTCCTTGAAGGCTTTTTACCTACTGAAAATGTGCGCTTTCGAGAAAAGGCGTTCAGATTTGATATTACTTCTTCCAACGAAGATGTCCTTCTGGATATTTCTGTTGCCAGCTATGGTAACTTGACCAAATCATTTCCATCATTTAAACTCAAGGTGGCAGCTGGCAAGATAAGAAGAGGTGAGATAATTGGAATCATTGGTGCTAACGCACTTGGCAAGACTACTTTTATGCGCATGCTGGCAGGCGTAGATAAGCCTGATTCTGGGAAAATAGATGTCGGTGCCATGATATCCTACAAGCCGCAGTACCTGAATCAAGAGTATGATGGTGAAGTACGATCTCTGATGTATATGGCATATCAGAACCCAATTGAAGGATCATCTATGGAACAGCAGATCCTTATTCCAATGGGTGTAAAGAAACTCTATGAAAAGAATGTCAAGAATCTGAGCGGTGGCGAGCTACAGAAGGTCGCAGTAGCAGCGTCTCTCTTGCGCCAAGCTGATATTTACGCGCTGGATGAGCCGTCTGCATTTCTTGATGCAGAAGATAGGATAGCAGTAGCAAAGTTTCTCCAACGCTTCATAAGAGCCCAGGGCAAGTCTGCAATTATTATTGATCATGATGTACATTTAATCGATCTGGTGGCCGATAGTTTGGTAATATTTGAAGGTCAGCAGGGCGTTGAAGGCTCTGCAACTGAGCCGATTAAAAAAGAGGAGGGTATGAACCGCTTTCTCAAGGCACTTTCAATTACATATAGGCGTGACGAAACAACGGGCAGGCCCCGCGTCAACAAAGAGGGCAGCCGGCTCGACCGTGAACAGAAGGAATCAGGTAACTATTACTACATGAAGATTCAGTAAATGCCACATATGCTAAAAAACATGCTATCAAACATTCTATCGTCAGACGAAGTCTCACAAGTGTATTCGGCGTTTGACCAGATAGGTGATATCGTAATCATCAAGATACCTGACAACCTGATGTCAAAAAAGAAGCTTATAGCTGACATGATCCTTGCTCATGTTAAGAGTGCCAAGGCGGTTTTTGCTCAGGTCTCGCCGGTGAAAGGCGATTATCGTGTTCGCCACTTAGAGTTTGTTGCAGGCGAGAACAGAACAATTACTGAGTACAAGGAGCATGGCTGTAGGTTTAGAGTAGACGTCGCTAAAACATATTTTTCACCTCGGCTCTCAACTGAGAGACTCAGGATTGCAAACATGGTGAGCGAAGGCGAAACCATAGTCAATATGTTTGCAGGAGTGGGTACATATTCTATTCTAATGGCTAGAATGAACAAGACGTGTAAAGTATATAGTATCGATTCTAATGCTGTTGCTGCAGAATTATGCGAAGTAAACGCTAGGTTGAACAAAGTACAGGACAGGGTTGTTTCAATTCATGGCGATGCTGGTAAGGTAATCAAAGACGAACTTGCAGGTCAGGCCGACAGAGTGCTTATGCCTCTTCCTGAAAGAGCTAAAGAGTTCGTTGATTCTGCAGTGCTTGCACTCAAGAAAAAAGGTGTTGTGCATTATTTCATTCATATCAAGGCTGACAACAAAAAGACAAGCCAGGAGCTGGGATTACATGACGCACATAATGCTTTTGTAAAATACAACCATATTGTGCAGCAGGTTAGAGTGGTAAGAGAAGTAGGTCCACGGATATATCAGATAGTAGCTGATGTTTCAGTGAAAATTAGTCCGGCTTTTCCTCTTCCCTTGGCGCAGTAAGCATTGTATATCCTATCCACCCAAGCACTGCCAGAAGGATCGTTACTGCGGCTAAGGCAGTAAACTGTAGTATCAATATACTCCATTCTGTTCCTAGCAGAAAATACGCATAAGCGATAAACACTGCAATAGATGCAAAAAGAATGACAGCGCCGGCTCCTTTACTTCCCTTCCCTTTAACATTCATAGCGGAGAGGCATTTGTAGCATCTTAATAATCTTTTTAGCTCAGCTCTAACGCCATAAGATAGGCATCCTCACCGTCCCTGTAATAAGATCGCAATCTGGATTTTATCTCAAAACGTAATTTCTGATACATTTTGATTGCGCTTGTATTGCTGACTCTTACCTCTAGGTATATCTCGTCAGCTTTTCTATGCATTACACCGTTAATTCCTTCAACCATAAGTGCTTTGCCAAGGCTCTTGCCTCTGTGCTCTTCTAACACCGCAACAGAAACAACGTGACCCTTCTTCACAAAGCCTAGTTTGCGAAAGTTTGAAAACCCAAACTCGATCTTGCACATGATG
Source organism: Nitrososphaera sp. (assembly GCA_035253605.1). GTDB lineage: Archaea > Thermoproteota > Nitrososphaeria > Nitrososphaerales > Nitrososphaeraceae > Nitrososphaera. The sequence continues at coordinate 204 of DATFBV010000057.1, read as the reverse complement.
TAGCCGACTATTTTGTTGTTCAGCTCTGCAAGGATGAACGCCTCTGGAAGCTCTCTTAGAATCGATTCAAAAAAGTAGTCTGAGTAGTGCTCTGGCAGAGCGGCCATGTTAATATCTATTACTGCTTGGAGATCACTTGCTTCGCAGCGGCGTATAGCATAGTCGCCTACTTTTCGCAGAGCTGTTTGCAAAGTAACAACTACA
>DATFBV010000056.1:0-12194 GCA_035253605.1 Nitrososphaera sp. | reverse complement strand
CCGCCGCCAATTATTGCAACGTCATAGTGCTCCATATCATTTCTTTACCTCTATTGTGGGTCTCTGCTTTCTCAGCTCCTCAAGCAAGAGCGGTATCACATCCTCCATTCTTCCCCTGATAAATATGTCGCACTCATCCTTTATTGGCGAGTTTTCATCTGGATTAATCGCCACTACAAACCCGGACTCTTTCATTCCTGCAATGTGCTGCATAGCGCCACTTATTCCCACTGCAATATAGAGCAAGGGTGCTACCTTGCGGCCGCTTGTTCCTATGACCCTATCAGGTATCATGTAGGTAGAGCTTATTCCTTGGCTTACAGGAAACGGCTTTTTAGATATCGGGAGCGAAACGCCAACTTCAGCTTCAATCTCTTTTGCAAGGTCAGATACCAGCTTGATGTTCTGCTCAGGCGAATCCTTGACTCCCTTGCCAAAACTTACTACAGCTTTGTGGCTGTCAAAGTCGACTTCACTTTTCACTATTTTTCTATCAAGTATTCTTATCTGAAGGTCACGCTCGTCAAATTCCGGAACATATTCTACTATTACACCACTCCTTGATTTATCAGGCTCAATTGGGGCAAACACGCCAGGAATTATGCTGCATGCCTGCGGATGGTATTCACGCTCAATAGAGGGGTTACGGTTGTCAAGGCAAAGAATAGTGGTCCAGAGGAAGCCGGAAAAGTCGGGCCTGTACATTTCAAGCGTTTTTTCATACCTCATAGCTTGTCCCTTTGTCTTATGTTCATGTTTTATTTCCAAATCTTCGATAACAAGTTTGTTAATATCTGACGCAAGTCCTGATTCAAGCTCTGCCAGAACCGTAGAGGAGAGGTGCCTCCCTATGCTGTCTGCGCCAAAAAACATGTAGCGTGGCTTTACAAATTCAGAAGTATCAGAAAACTCTGCCACTACCTCTCTGCTCCTCGCTATTTGGCTTAGCACCTTGGTGTCGATAAGGTTCCTCCTGTACCGAAGTTCTGGGCTATCTGCGTAGATCACTGCGTCAGCACCGTAAAAAATAAGTTCTTCACATAGCTTGCGCACATTGTGTCCAAGGACAACTGCGACCACTTTCTCGTCGGATGAATATTTCTTATTAAAGCCATCTATGAGCCGCCTAGCCTCACCCAGCATCTCAAGGCTGACAGGGACTGGCATGCCGTCTTCATGCTCTATGACAACATAGAGGTGTTGGTACTTTGACATTATTTGATCACCATGCCTTCAAGCACCTCATACATGTTGGTTACTACTCTTGCAATCTGATCACGGTTTGTTCCATCAATAACTTCGGCTTTCCTACTAGCCTTTGCCTTTGGTATGCGCTCGACTTTGTATACAATCGTTGGTGAGCCGGGCAAACCAACTAGTTTTGGATTGATACCTAGCTGCTGTGTATTTAAAACCTTCAGGAAATGCTTGTAGTTTTCTGCCCGTGATTTTGCTTCTTTTTGGTATTTTTCAAAGGCAAGTCTTTGTGACACAGTGTTAAAAAATGCCTTATATGATGGATCTGTAGATATGAAAACTGGAAGGGGTGCTTCTACCTCTTCAATGATATCATAAAATCCTTGAAGTGAGATCAGGCGTTTTGCCCTCACCAATCTACTCTCCAGATCAATATCATAATCTATAACATTGCCAAGGAAGGTATAGCCTAGCTTCCAAGCAGTCTGAGGTCCTGTCTGACCGGTCTCGCCATCAGACGCCCTATGCCCGGAAAATACAATATCTACTTTACCTCCTTCTACCTTGGAGATGCCGGCCTTGAGAACTTCGGCGGTCGCAAGCGTGTCTGCACCTGCAAAGATCCTGTCGCTATACAAATGAAGTTCGTCGGCATCGCAAAGCAACTGTGCTTGCTGTAGAGCGCTCTCTGCAATAGGTGGGCCCATCGTTCCAACTGCAACGCGTGCACCATATTTGACCTTAGCATAAAATGCTGCATTTGATGCTATAGCACTATGGGGGCCAAGGATGCTCTTTGTTTCTGCCCGATTGAGAGTGCCGTCGGCGTTGTAGCTGACATTCCCTTCAGAGAAATCAGGTTCTAATTTTACAATAACTGCAACATTGAGGTCTTTTGTTGTTGTCGCCAATACTCATCACATCGTTTATCCCCATAATTACTATCATTAAATTGTTTGTAAAGAAAAGCTACGCGGCGACCAGCTTTTTTTGTGTTGATAATGCTCTCAGCTCTTCGTAAGCAGTTCTCATACGCTGATAGAAGTGAGGCATTTTGGGTGGCAGCATGGTGTATGCAATGTAAAAGTCCTCTGCTTCTCGCATGTAGCGCCTTATCTTGTCATGTCCCGGAACGCGCTGGATAAATGACATGTTGTTGAGCCTGTCTGCTAGCTTGATTACCTTGACGTCATATTCGGCATCACGAAGAATGTCGCAGTATTCTAAGAAACGCTCCAGTTGACGCTCTATATCGTTTGCTCCAGGATAGTTTTCTAGGGGCTTGATCTTCAGTTCGCTTGCAATGTTGTGGATCCTGCTGCCAAACCGGTAAGCAAGATAAGCTTCAAATCCATATGACTTAGATTCATACAGATTCAAGATTCTCTCATCGTCTTCCATGACGTCATGTAGAATTGCGGTTGCAATTTCTACGCTTGTGATATTGCGATTGACTGAGCGATAATGTCTTATGACATCCATGGTGACAGGCCATGTGTGGGTTTCAAGGAACGGTGAAGTGCCATCTTCGCGCATTAGGGCAGAATGGACTTCTTCTGCGACCTCAACTGCACCCTCAATGTAATCGTCCAGTCGCACTTTGCCCTCATCTTGCAGAAAATCCAAGAACTCACGTCTGCCTACTCTAGGAATGTCGAGTCTGTCCATACCTCTACATAGCAGTATAGTTGGACAAAAGATTTTCGTATTCTTTTATGCTCTCTCTCTGCTGTGTTTGAAGTGCGACTCTGTAAAATACAATTTTAAATACAAATGAGCAGGCATACAGCCAGATATTATGAAGACATGCTTTTGTACAATTAATCAGTGAGAGGCATTAGCCATATAAGCCCGTTAGGAAAAATAGGTGTTCTATGCTTACCAGCTCTACTGGCTTTACTCTGGCAAAAGATGCCTTTCCTCCTAGTGGAGACCAGCCTGAAGCAATAGAGCAGCTTGTCAGAGGCGTACGCAAAGGTGGACGTCAGACCCTTCTCGGCGTGACCGGTAGTGGCAAGACATTTACAATTGCAAATGTCATTGCAAGTGCAAACAAGAATACGCTTGTAATTTCTCATAATAAGACCCTTGCAGCTCAGTTGTATGCCGAATTCAAAGAGTTCTTTCCAAAAAATAATGTCGGCTATTTCGTAAGCTTTTATGACTACTACCAGCCTGAAAGTTACATTCCTCAGACAGACACCTATATCGAAAAAGACACTGAAGTGAATGAAAAGATAGAGAAGATGAGACTAGAAGCGACTGCGATGTTGATGTCTGGCGAGCCCACAATAATTGTGTCTACGGTATCATGTATATATTCACTTGGCTCGCCAAAAGAATGGGAGAAAAACGCAATTCCAGTAACAAGAGGAATGACAATCGACCGCAAATTGCTAATTCACAATTTTATTGAAGCGCGTTATGAGCGAAACGATGTATCACTTGTGCCCGGCAACCTTCGGGTCAAGGGTGATACCATTGATATCATCCCTGGATATTCCGATGACATTATCCGGATCTCAATGTTTGGTGACGAGATTGAGCAAATAAGCATACATGACCATGTCACTATGAAAAAATTGCGCGAGGTAAATGCAGTCAAGATATTTCCAGCCAAGCACTATATTACTGACGACAATTCTCGTAACAGAGCTATTGCCTCAATCAAGCGCGAGTTGGAGAATTGGCTTCCAAACCTGCCCTCAGAACTTGAAAGGCAGAGGCTCTTACAGCGCACAAAATACGATCTGGAGATGATAGAGGAGTTTGGCTATTGTTCTGGAATTGAGAATTACTCGCGTCACTTGGACGGCAGGGCACCTGGGCAGCCGCCCTACTGCTTGCTGGATTTTTTTGGTGATGACTTTTTGTTAGTAATTGACGAGTCGCATGTTACATTACCGCAGTTGCATGGCATGTATAATGGCGACTATACCCGCAAGAAAATGTTAATTGACTATGGTTTTCGTTTGCCAAGTGCGTACGACAATCGTCCACTCAAGTTTGAAGAATTTGAGAACTACCTCAAGAATGTGATCTTTGTATCAGCTACACCGGGTCCTTATGAATTAAAGAGTAGCTTGCAGGTCATAGAGCAACTAGTCCGCCCTACAGGGCTTGTAGACCCCAAGGTTGAGATCCGGCCGACTAAAAACCAGATGGAAGATCTGATAAAAGAGATAAAGAACAGGGCAGAGAAGAACCAGCGGACACTTGTCACGACAATGACAAAGAGGATGGCAGAAGACTTGGCAGAATTTCTTGCTAAAAACAAAGTGCGCGTGCGCTATCTGCATTCTGAGATTGAAGGTCTTGAGCGTACAGAACTGATAAGGCAGCTGCGTCTTGGCGACTTTGATTCGCTAGTAGGAATCAATCTGCTAAGAGAAGGCCTCGACATCCCGGAAGTTTCCCTTGTTGCAATCCTTGATGCAGACAAGGAGGGATTCTTGCGCAATACAACTAGTCTGATTCAGACATTTGGTAGAGCAGCAAGAAATCTTGACGGTAGTGTCATAATGTATTCAGATCATATTACCCAGTCAATGAGGCAAGCTCTCATAGAAACTGAACGCAGACGCAAAAAGCAGCTAGAATATAACAAAAGATACAAGATAACTCCAAAGACAATAGTTAAGCCAATACCTGAAAGTATTAAGGAAATTGGCGATATTCAGGTGGAGGCAAAGTCAATGGCAAGAGAGGACCTGTTTAAGCTTGCTGTGGAAACAGAGGCCACTATGAAGAGGTTTGCGGAAGAGCTAGAGTTTGAAAAGGCAATAATGTTTCGCGAAAAGCTGGATAAAATAAGGAAGGCTCTTGGTGAGCCAGCATTCTCAAAGGTGTCATAATGCACGACAAGATAATAATCAAAGGAGCAAGACAGCACAATCTCAAGAATATCAATGTTGAAATACCAAAGAATAAGTTGGTAGTCATTACGGGTCTATCTGGCTCTGGGAAATCAACGCTTGCATTCGATACGATATATGCAGAAGGTCAGAGACGTTATGTGGAATCACTATCGGCCTATGCAAGACAATTTTTGGAATTAATGGACAAACCTGATGTTGATTCAATCGACGGTTTATCACCCGCAATATCTATACAACAAAAAACGACAAGCAAGAACCCACGCTCGACTGTTGGCACTGTGACGGAGATTTACGATTATCTGCGTCTACTATTTGCAAGAATAGGCAGACCTCATTGTCCCAAGTGTGGCAGAAGAATAGCCAGTCAGTCCGCTGACTCAATCACAGAAACTATAATGAAAACAGCAGAAGGCAAGAATGTTATGATCCTGGGCCCAGTCATACAGGCCAAGAAGGGGACATATGAAAAATTATTCGATCAGCTCAAGCAAGATGGCTTCTCGCGCATCAGGCTGGATGGAGAAGTAACGAGGCTCGACGAGGAAGAAGAGGAAGAAAAATCCAATTATCCAAGGCTCGACAGGCAAAAGAAGCACACGATTGAAGTGATCGTGGACAGGCTCAAATCCTCTCCAGAAGAAAAAAGCAGGCTCTTTGACTCAGTACAGTCTGCGCTGAAGGTAGGAGGAGGAGTTGTTGTAGTTTCAGTTGACAACAAAGATACGCTGTATTCTCAGAGGAATGCCTGTCCTCACTGCGGTATTTCGCTTGGAGACTTGGAGCCCCGAACCTTTTCATTCAACTCGCCATTTGGAGCATGCAGAGAATGCAATGGACTTGGCATCAAAATTGAATTTGATCCAGATTTGATAATACCAGACAAGTCAAAGAGCATAATAGAAGGAGCAATAAGGCCATGGACTGGACACTTTGCAACATTTCGATCTGCAATGCTTCGTGACGTAGGCAGAAGGTTTGGTTTTGACCTTGCGACCCCGATAGCTAAGATGAAGCCAGAACAAGTTAAGGTAATACTCTATGGCAGCGACGAGAGCATCCACTACAAGTACCAGTCGCGCTATTCTGACAGCCGATGGGAATATCGTGGATCATTTGAGGGGGTCATACCAAACCTTGACCGCATTTACCGCGAAACTGAATCCGAGTCAAAGCGCGAAGACCTCATGCAATTCATGCGGGAGCGCCCTTGCGAGTTGTGCAACGGCAGGCGTTTGCGCGACGAAGCTTTGGCAGTCAAGATACAGAACATGTCGATAATGGATGTATGTGACATGTCAATAGATGAGTGCTATCGCTTCTTCCAAACGCTAGAGCTCACAGAAACTGAGCGCTACATCGCAAGGACTATAATGAAGGAAATTATGTCAAGACTAGACTTTTTACTAAATGTGGGTCTCAACTACCTTACTCTCAATAGGATGACTGCCACACTTTCAGGCGGCGAGTCCCAAAGAATTAGGCTTGCAACCCAGATCGGATCAAACCTAACAGGTGTGCTCTATGTATTAGATGAGCCAACAATCGGCCTGCACCAGCGCGACAATATGCGTCTAATAGATACTCTCAAAAAACTTAGAGACCTAGACAACACCCTCATTGTTGTAGAACATGACGAGGAAGTTATACGAAGCTCTGACTGGATAATAGATATAGGCCAAGGTGCTGGTAGGCACGGAGGAGCTATTGTTGCAAGTGGCCCACTTGAAGAGATTATAAATAATCCTAGCTCCATTACAGGTGCTTTTCTCAGAGGCGATCAACTGGTTGTCCATCGGCATGAACGGAGAAAGCCAAGCAAGTGGCTGACTGTTCATAATGCATGTGAGAATAACCTAAAGTCTATTGATGTGAGGTTTCCTCTGGGGTGCATGACAGCTGTCACTGGTGTTTCAGGCTCAGGCAAATCGACACTTATAAACGATATATTGTTCAGAGCACTTGCCGCACACTTTTACGGTGCAAAGGAAAGAGCTGGTAGGCATGATAGAATATCCGGCCTTGAGAATATAGATAAGGTGATAGGCATTGATCAGTCTCCAATTGGCAGAACTCCAAGATCAAATGCTGCCACTTATGTCAATGCCTTTACACCCATACGGGAGCTATTCGCCAAGACGTCTCAGGCAAGAGAAATGGGATACAAAGCTGGCAGATTCTCGTTCAATGTTGCAGAGGGAAGGTGTGACTCATGTGAAGGTGGTGGCTCAAAAAAGATAGAGATGCAATTCTTGCCCGATATCTACGTCACATGCGATGAATGCAAGGGTAGGCGCTATAATTCCGAAACGCTTGCAATTAAGTACAAGGGCAAAACGATTTCAGATGTGCTTGATATGACTGTTGAAGAAGCACTAAAATTCTTCTATTCGATACCGACTATTACCAAAAAACTCCAAACGCTAAGCGATGTAGGTCTTGGCTACCTTAGACTGGGTCAGCCTGCAACCACACTCTCAGGAGGTGAGGCTCAGAGGATCAAGCTTGCTGCGGAGCTCTCAAAGCGCGACACCGGCAAGACGGTCTACATCTTGGATGAGCCCACTACAGGCCTGCACTTTGCAGACGTAAGCAAGCTTCTAAATGTGCTAAAAACGCTGGTTGACCTTGGCAACACAGTCATAATCATCGAGCACAACCTTGATGTCATTACGTCGGCCGACTGGATAGTAGACCTTGGACCGGAAGGTGGCGCAGCAGGCGGGCGAATTGTTGTAGCGGGTACCCCAGAGCAGGTAAGCGAAAACATGAACAGTTATACTGGCAAGTATCTGAAGCCAAAGTTGTCAGTTGTCGATAGTATGATATTACAGAGGGCCAACCAATGAGTTTTACAACTACTACTCTAAGAGAAAAGCGTATTCCAGAGGAACCGGGTGTCTACCTAATGAAGGATAGCGTAGGTGCGATAATCTACATAGGCAAGGCCAAGAACCTGCGTAAACGTATCATCTCTTACTTCAGTAGGCACGACCCCAAGTTAGGATGGAAGACCAGTAGGCTGGTTGACAGGATAGCAGACATAGATTTTGTTGTTACTGACAATGAGATTGAGGCATTCCTTCTTGAATCTAATCTCATCAAGCGTTATAGACCAGTCTTTAACATTGAGTTGAAGGATCAACAACGTTATACTTATCTAAAAATAACAGATGAGACATTCCCTCGTCTCCTTGTAGCAAGACGAAATAGGGCTGGTGAATTCACTGGACCAAAAGGTAGAATCTATGGGCCGTTTGTGCGGGGCAGTTCTAAATACTTGACAGTTGGACTCTTGCGAAAATTATTCAAGATAAGAGTATGCAATAGACTGCCCAAGACACCCTGTCTTCAGTACTTTATCAAGAATTGTGATGCGCCATGCATAGCTAATGTAATGCGTGGGCAATATATGACGAATATCGTAGCGTTGCAAGAAATACTTGAAGGTAAGAGCAGTATTGAAAGGTTTGCTGAGGAAATGCATGCACAGATGAAGCGTGCATCCGAGCTTGGTGACTATGAAAGGGCAAAAGAGATCCGTGATACACTCTACAGGCTGAATAATTTGCGCATCAAGCAGAAGATGGAAAAGGCTGTCAACCGCAACCAGGACGAAGAGTACGTTAGTATTTTAAAGGATACCAAAAAAGGTGTGGCCCATGTAATGGCACTCCGCAGGACACGTGGTGTCATAAGCGATCGGAAAAAGTTCGAGTTTGATTTAGTAGGCGATAACTCGCTTTCCTCATTTCTTTTACAATACTACTCTTCAGTTCCAATAATCCCAAGGTTTGTCTATGTCAATGAAGATCTTGAGGACAAGCACGTGTTGGAGATGTCACTTGAAAAAATATCAGCGCACAAGGTGAGCATCTTTAATGCCGAAAAGATGCTTACAAAGGATAAGCGGCAACTTATGGACCTTATTATGCGCAACCTCTCAATGTACATTGAAAGGGGCTACGATCCAGCAGTGGTAGAGCTTAAAAATGCCTTAAAGCTTACTTCGATGCCTGAAGTCATTGATTGCTTTGACGTATCAAATCTTGGGATCTCAATTGCTGTTGGGTCATGTGTTCGATTTATCAATGGCAAGCCTAACAAGAGCTACTACAGGAGATTCAACATTACAACAGTAGTTGGACAGAATGACTTTGCAATGATAGGGGAGCTTGTTCGTCGGCGCTATTCGTCTGCAGGCGAAAAGATTCCTGACCTTATTCTAATAGATGGCGGGCGCGGTCAGCTTGGAGCTGCTATCATGTCACTTCGAAGTTTGGGCATCTCAGATGTCCCTTGCATCAGTCTTGCAAAGGAAAATGAAGAGATCTACGTTGTAGGTTCCAAAGACCCAATTGTGCTACCGAAGAGCAATGCAGGCCTGAGAATGCTGCAATATGCCCGAGACGAAGCCCATAGGTTCAGCCTTGCCTATAACATCAAGCTGAGAAAGTTGCGCTAATGATTGCTATTTAGAGATGTACTGTGGGTGGGGGGTCTCTTGTAGAATTTCTCATTCTGTACATAAAGAAAAAAGAAGATTAGTTAACTATTTTTTGTGTATATGTTTGTATGTTTGTTTGTTTTTTACTTTTGTCTTAACTGACTGTAGTCAGTGGTCTCTCTTCTTTCTTTTCAAAAGTCTCGATGTCCTTTGCCTTAGCTTTTGCCGTGACCATCTCTTTTTCTTTTATTTCTTCGTGCGTCCAGTCACACATGGTACCCGATTATGCGCATTATCATAGATAAGAATACCACACTAAACACAATCACTACCTGTTAACATCTTCTGACAAGAAGTTTTATAACAATTTATTTCTTTAAAATAAGACTGGCTCACTGAAAAACATGTAAGTCACATCCCACAACGAGAAATATCCTTCGCTTATAAGTAAGTGTCACTATCATTAAGTACTATCGAAGTTACTGTTGCTATATAACATGGATTAATGACAATTTGGAGGTAAATCTTCCAAGATTTCTCATCAAGTTATTATCAGTTTTCACATAGAAAAATTTTTTAGGTTGGTATAACACATGACAATATGGCCGAAAACAGAAAGAAAGTTTTTCTTAACTTTGAGCTTAAGTGTAGCGATCAGGGGCAGAAGCGTATCATTAAGGCCATGGCAGACTTCAACCCTGAGATTCCAAATAGTCTTGTTACAAATTATTCAGCGGAATATGATGAAAGCGAGTCTCTAAATATAATTCAGCAACTGTCTGATGGAGGGATTCAGGTGGCAAAGACTGGTAAGGCCTTTGAATTGCAACTGGAAGCAGACAATTTCGAATTTACATTGAATATCAAACCGAAGTACCAGCGCCGTTGGGGCCAATCTTTTGTTGAAAAAATGGAAAGTGCAAGGAAAAAGATGGGTTATGGAATAGCAACTGGAAGCGATGTAGGCTAGATTAAAGCATGACTGAACAATATTTATGATTATGCAATTTTGAGCATCATGCCAATAAAAAATAGAAGACGGAAAAACCGCCTATTTTTGCACGTTATTGGAAGCTAGAACTCACGACTCCATAGAGTGTGTCAAGTCTGTTGGCTGCAGAATAGCGTTCGTCACCACGGAAGTCTATTTCGATGTTAGTTGGTGTAAGATCCTCTCCTCCTCTCACTATTACGACTATCCTTTCATCGTTGGAATACATGTCACCATTGAGCAACAGGTCAGCAGTTCCTGAAACGACATAGCTGTTGAGCCCAATCGGCCTTGCCACTCTCGGCTTGAGGTCCACTATCTGGAACGTATCGTGGTCTCTGCTCCTCTGTGACTCCAGATCTACATTTTCGTTTGAGTCTTCCCTTGCTGACATGAAGAAAGCGGAGAGAGTCGCGCTGACAGGCTCCTCATCGCTTACCCTTAATGCAAAGGTGCCGGACATTACAAATGGTCCTTCAGGACGCGTCTGATTTGACGTGATAGTGAATATGTTCCCCTCGAGATCTAGCGGCGCTTGTATGTTGAACTGTTCTTCCTCAACTACTGTAGTAGTTCTATCATACTCCGCTGTCACTACGATGTTATAGTCTTCGCCGTCATCAGGAATGGTCACAAGACCCACTCCACCAAACGGAGTTTGGATCCACGTACCAGGAGAGGCGCTTAGGAACTCAAGATCTTCAAAGTTTGCGAAGAATACAGGATAGGTGCCTGGCGGCAAATCATCGACTCTAAGTTCTGTGAACCCCTGCTCTATCTTTTCTGCAGCTTCTGCATTGTAGATTGTTACAAACATGCCCTGTATTGGGTTCCCCTGTGTATCTTGTGTACGAAGTGTGATTGAATTGTCTGTCACCCTTGGAGGTGGGGGAGGTGCCGGTTGCTCACTATATAGTGCAGTCACGGTAGTGTTCCTGCCTTCCCTGATCGTTATCAGCCCAGAGCCGCCGTCAGGTGTATCTATCCACCTTCCGGGCTCAGCTGACTCAAATTCAAAGCGCCCAAAGTCAGAGTAGAATATAGAGTACGTGCCTTCTTGAAGCTCAATATCCAAAGGAGTCCTACCGCGTTCTACTACTTCACCGCTGCTTGCATCAAATACAGTGACTGGTACATTGGGTAGCGCCTCTCCATTGTCTGTTGCAGACACTGCAGTCAAGCGAAGTGTTGAAGGCCCTTCGGTCGTCCCATCCGGTTGTATTATGTTGACGGTTTGGACGATGGTAGTCTGCTCAGTTCTTACGACCACTTGGACGCTGCCGGCAGCCACTATAGTCGGCACTATGATCACCGTGTTAAATGACCCTTCTTCATTTGTTATTACGTTTGTTATTTGGACATTGTTTATGAATATCTGGATTGGTGTATCTGGCGGGAAACCTTCACCACTAATTGGAAGAGGCGAGCCGGGTTCTGCGCTTGTTTCATCTAGCTGAATTGTTGGCTCTTCTATGGCTGTATCAGTCTGATTGCCTTGTGTCTGGTTCTGTACTGTAGTTGTTGTTGTTTCTTCTTCTATTGGTGCTGCTTCAATATTGATTTCTATACTATCAGATGTGTTTTGATTGTCAGTGTCTGTAGCAGTAAGAGTTACGTTATATGTGCCAGCCTCTTCAAATGTATGCAAAACGGTTTGCTCATCACTTTCTTCGCTGCCGTCACC
>DATFBV010000055.1:0-6440 GCA_035253605.1 Nitrososphaera sp. | reverse complement strand
ATGCTTTGAAATCCACTCAAAGTCTTTGCTCCTATTTGAAGCATTGACTACAACTATATAATTATCAGGGGCAAGCCTATAGGCAATTATGTCATCAACTATGCCTCCATCTTCATAGCACATAGGAGAATATAGTGCCTGGTGATCGGCCAGCTTTTCAAGGTCATTTGTTAATAGTCTTTGCAAGCAGGCCAGAGAATGCTGACCTTTAATTTCAAATCGGCCCATATGCGAGACATCAAATAAGCCAACATTTGTCCTGACATTGACGTGCTCGTCCATTATCCCAGAGTACTGTAGTGGCATGTCCCAACCATGAAAATTCACGATCTTTGCACCAAGCGACTTGTGAATATCATAGAAGGGAGTTCGCACCATCAATTTAAGATGAATCCTTATTATTGAGCATATTGTTCTCATTAAAAGACGGTCGAAGAAAAAGGGAATGAAACGCTGATGATAAATACACTCAAAAGAAAGCCTGAATGGCTCCGCATCAAGTTGCCTTCTGGGGAAAACTATGTAAAAGTCCGGCAGACCGTCAATTCACTGGGCCTTCATACGGTTTGTGAAGAAGCACGATGCCCAAATATTGGCGAGTGCTGGGCAGGAGGAACGGCCACCATTATGATCATGGGAGACATATGTACAAGAGGGTGTAGGTTCTGCTCCGTGGCTGGTGGCAGGCCGCTATATCTTGATCCAGACGAGCCTGAGAGAGTTGCTCAAGCTATCAAAAAATGGGGGTTGAGCTATATTGTTATCACTTCAGTATGCAGAGATGATCTACAGGATGGAGGAGCAAATCATATAGCAAAAACAATAAAGGCAGTCAAGATGCATTGCCCTGAAACAATAGTTGAGCCCCTTATCCCCGATTTTAATGGCGATCGCCATGCTATAGAAAAGGTGGCACGAGCCGGGCCGGAGGTCATTAGTCACAATATCGAAACTGTAGCAGGTCTTTCGCCGCTAATCAGAGATTCACGAGCAACCTATGAGCAATCATTGCGTGTATTAGAAATAATAAAAGAGATCGACTACAAAATCTATACCAAGTCTTCTATAATGCTTGGTCTTGGAGAGACGGAAGAGGAAGTTATGCTGACAGCCAAGGATCTAAGGTCTTCAGGAGTCGACATACTTTCCATTGGTCAGTACCTCCAGCCCACAAACAGAAAGATACCTGTTAAAGAGTATATCATGCCAGAAAAATTTGATTCATACAAGAAAAACATTGAAAAGATGGGATTTGCGTATGTAGTGGCAGGGCCGTTTATCCGAAGTTCATACAAGGCAGGAGAACTGTTCATCAAAAACATGGTTTCCAGACGACAACAGCAGAGTAGTAGTATTAGCAGTGGATCCAATCCTAAAAAAGATTAAAAATTAAATAATAATAATAATAGTTGTCCACGGCGACTCAATAGTCCTTCATGCCAGAAGCAAGCTCGGTTATTTTTTTATCCCAAGAATTGGCCTTGACTACACCACTTGCAACAAGTATGCCTTGAGAGCCAAGCTCCATTGCCTTAGCGACGTCACCTTTGTCGGTGATGCCTGCTCCACAAATGATGCTCGAACGTGATCCTGCTCCTTGTATGGACTTGGTTATTATTGCAGGGTTTTCCTTAGATACCGCTCTTCCGCTGCCGATAAGCTCGGGCGGCTCTATTGCAATAAAGTCAGGCTGAAGGCTAGATATCTCGACAACTTCGTGTGGTTCTTGTGCGCATATAATTGACACCATACCAAACTTTCTCATCCGCTGTACTAGGCTTGCGATTGAGCTCATTTCTATTCTATGCTCGCTGTGATTTATTAGCGATCCAACTGCACCATACGATTTGGCGATCTCGGGTACAACAAAACCGGTAGTTGGGCCCATCCTTTCATTATCAACGTGCTGACATATCACTGGCACTTGCACATTCTTTGCAATGAGAGCCAGCACCGGCTGGGGTGGAGCAACCACAATTTCTACCTCTAGCTTCTCCCCAACCTGGCGCGCTGATTCAGCTAATTTGATGGCATTATCTGCAGACACCTCTTCATAGTTTTTGAAGTTAATGATTAGTGGACGCTTCAAAGCTTGCTACTGCCAGCTTTAGACCGTTTTGTAGCAGCAGCAGGAGCTGCAGCACTCTTTTTTGTTGCTGCCTTGCTTTTGCCGTTCATTATCTCCTCTAAATCTTTGAACTTGCTCTGCAGTTTTGACATTCTAGCCTCGTAGCCTTTATTGTATTCTAGCTCGTCTGGAACAAGTGTGGCTGGATGGATAAAGCCTTGGTTACGCATTATCATGGCACGCTCAGCTGCCTTCATCCTCTGTAGATCCCAGTCAGCAGTGCCAAAGCCGTCATGTGGACCGGTCAGCTTCCCATTGCGCATGCTAAAAAGCAGACATGATACGATTGGGATAGAGTAATTGAGTGATGCGGCAGAGTTGAGCTTGACTGGCATCAAAGGCATATGGTGGCTTCCCCTCGTGTTGCCTGCGACGTAATGAGGTTCATTGAAGGAACTGCCTGCCTCTTCGGTAGCTGGAAAATTCTTTTGCGTTCTGACTATTGCTATTGGATCATCTTTGCCTACGTATGTGCCGGCAATATTGTGGAGCCTGTCGGTAGACGCTGACACGATTTGATCGTCTCCGTCCGCTGACATGACAGAGTGGACGACATAGCGGCCTGGATACATAAGCGCTGCCTCTAGCTCAGCCTTGTCTTCCCATAATTTCAGCTCTGCAACCTTGCCACTCATAACGTCCATTATCCTAAAGATTACACCTTCTGCAAGCCGCTCGTTAATCAAAATGCCAGTGTTGCTGCCAGCGTCAACAAACATACGCCACAGCGGTAGGTTGAATGCACCTGGTTCTGTCTTGTCGGCAGCAAATATGCAGAACACTTCGCTTGGCCGCTCTTCCATTTCAATTTCTGCAACACCCGGACCCAAGCCCTTCACGTTGCCAGAGAACGAATCTTTGAGTAGGTCCTGTCCTGCGCCATACAAACCCTGATCCTTTGCTAGTTTTGTCCCTTCTGTAAATGCATCCCAAGCAAGCTTGTGGATTTTTTCATCGTCGACGCATCGGGTATGGGTCATTACTATGTGTATGTCATCACCGGTATACCCGATGTACTGATCTATAAGAAGCCCCTTTGCATTTTTGACAACAAAGTTCCTTACAGTGTCTACAAGTTCTCCACTTGGGCACGTGTGGCCGCCGATCCCTCCAATATCGGCTTTGATAGCACTAATTGTAACTCGCATAATAAAACACAAAAATGACTTATCATTTAAAACCTTTCCGATAGCTGGCAGAGGCGACAATAGACTGAACTGAAAAATGCAAAGAACCAGTTGATGAGTCAATATTAGCATACACATATTTCATACGATCATAGGCGAAATACAAATAAAGCCCATGGGGCGTTCCTGCTCTATGAGCGCTAGCAAAAAGCCACACATGAACCTAGTTGTTACAGGTCACGTCGATAATGGTAAATCAACTACTGTAGGGCATTTATTGGTTGATCTGGGTGCCATTGACCAGAGAACCATCGAGCAATATGCAAAGGAATCTGAAGCAACTGGCAAAGGTGATACCTTCAAGTACGCTTGGGTTCTAGATAGCATCAAAGACGAACGGGAAAGAGGTATTACTATCGATCTCGCTTTCCAAAAGTTTGAAACATCAAAGTATTTCTTCACGCTGATTGACGCTCCTGGTCACAGGGACTTTATCAAAAACATGATCACAGGTGCGTCAGAGGCTGATGCATCTATTTTGGTCATTTCTGTAAAGCCTGGTGAAATGGAAGCAGCCCTTGAGCCAGGGGGACAGGGAAGAGAACACGCTTTCCTTGCAAGGACACTTGGCGTGAATCAAATCATAATTGCACTAAACAAGATGGATGATGCAGGGTTCCAAGAATCACGCTACAAGGAGGCCAGGGAGGCTGCAGAAAAGATGCTCAAGCTCGTCGGATACAATACCGCCAAGATCAATTTTATCCCGATATCTGGATGGAAGGGTGACAATTTGACTAAAAAGTCAGAGAATATGCCCTGGTATAAGGGACCTACCCTTGCTGAGGCACTTGACCTTTTAGATCCACCCGAGAAGCCAGTGGGTAAGCCACTGAGGATCCCTATACAGGACGTCTACTCTATTACCGGTGTCGGAACCGTCCCAGTAGGCAGGGTTGAGACAGGCAAGATGAAGCCAGGTGAGAAAGTAATAGTGATGCCGTCTGGTGCCGCTGGCGAGATTAAGTCGATAGAGACTCACCATACTCAGCTTGAGTCAGCCGAAGCAGGCGACAATGTCGGCTTTAATCTGAGGGGTGTAGATAAGAAGCAGATCAAGCGAGGCGACATGATTGGCGCTGCAGACAATCCACCAGCGGTTGCTAGGGAGCTAGAAGCCCGTCTGATCGTGATTCACCACCCAACAGCAATTGCTCCGGGGTATACCCCGGTTCTGCATGCACATACGGCACAGGTAGCTGCCACTATTTCGCAGTTCGTCTCAAAGATTGATCCAAGGACGGGTGCAACGACAGAGCAGAATCCCAAGTTCCTCAAGACAGGCGATGCTGCAATTGTCAGGATCAAGCCTGTAAGGCCATTAGCAATAGAGACGTTCAAGGACTTTCCAGAAATTGGGAGGTTTGCACTGCGTGATATGGGTACTACTATTGGTGCGGGAGTAGTACTGAACATTACGGACAAGTACGATCCAAACAAGAAGTAAAAAAAGAAAAGTGGAAGATAGAAATGCCCCAGGCAGCAAGAATTAAACTCACCAGCACAAACCTTACAACACTTGAAGGTGTTTGTAACGAGATAAAAGGGATTGGAGAAAAGACAGGTATTAAGTTGCGCGGCCCACATCCCCTTCCTACAAAAAAGCTCAAAGTAGTCACTAGAAAATCTCCTGCAGGCCAAGGAACCAACACGTATGACAAGTATGAGATGCGCATACACAGGCGGGTGATTGACGTAGGGGCCGATGATAGGGCCATTCGACAACTAATGCGTCTGAAAATCCCAGACGACGTTTATATCGAAGTCTCTCTAACCCAATAGTTTAGCATTAATCAATTTTTTGTAAGAACCTTTTGGGACTGTGATGTGCCGCGAAGTCTCTGGATGCAAAATTTTTGCTATAATTTCAAGACCTACTACGGTACGAGGCCCTGGCTTGCTAAAATACGCGTTAGCATTGACGGCGTAGACACTTCCATTTTTGACCGCTTGAAGCGACTTCCACTTTTCATTGCGAGCAAGCACTGGTAATTCTTTCAATGTTTGCTCTATATCAAAGCCGCACGGCATAAGCACAATAATGTCTGGATCAAACTGTATTGCTTCGTTTATGTCCATTCTGCGCGACGGCTCACCAGTAGAGCTTAGGCCGTTTATACCACCAGCATATTCCACCATCTGTGGAACCCAGTGTCCTGCTGTGAAAAGGGGGTCGACCCACTCAACGCAAAGCACCTTGGGCTTATGTTTTACCTTCACCATGCCGCTGCGACTGCTGCTCCGGCGCACCACGTCGATACGCTTTTGCAGAGAAGCTACAAGCTTTCGTCCTTCCCTAACCTTGCCTATTTTTTCTGCTACATCCATTACGCTGACAAGTATATCGTCAAGATCATGGGGGTCAAGAACTAGCACATCTGGCCGGCGGTCTCCAAGGAGGCTTACTGCTCTGTTTATCTCTTTTGTAAATGGCGAGCAGACCTCGCATAGCCCCTGAGCAACAATAAGATCAGGAGAGACCCTTTTCAAGGTGTTTTCGTCTAGGATGTAAATATCCTTCCCCGTGCGCATTAGCTCAACTATCTTATTATCTATATCCCGTCCTGTCATTTGACCTGGATCAAAAGAGGAACGTATGACTCGGGGTTTTTTCCTTGCCTGAGAAGGATAATTGCACTCGTGTGTCACACCAACTATCTGGCTTCCAGCACCGAGTTCGTATAGCGTCTCTGTTGCACTGGGAAGAAATGAGACGATCCGCATATGACAAGCTGTGAAAAATATTTCATCTCTTAAAAACATGACTGACTAGACTATTGTCTTCAATTGTCTTGATTAGATCTATGAATGTATATAATATTCTACTACCAAGATTAGAACCAATTCATGCTAGGTAGTGTCAAAAGTTGTACGGCTACTAGGACAATAACTTTACAATAGATTATTACCTGGAGGCTTTTTACATACCAAATCCTTTGTGTAGCATTATCGCAGCTGCTATTGTTGTTAGTGTTATTCTGTATCTTGCATCGTTATCAACTATTCTCACCTTTCAGCCAATATATGCACAGGAGCAGATCAGACTTGAAGCATTTTCCGATCAAGGTACGTTTAAGATTGAAATAATATGGACATCCAATGATATTGGCAGTGCAAACGAGTTT
>DATFBV010000054.1:0-13520 GCA_035253605.1 Nitrososphaera sp. | reverse complement strand
GCAATCTTCTTGAGCTTGACTTTATCCATAAAGCTCCCAAGCGGACCCATAGGCATATCGTAATCAACTGTCATACTAGTCTTGCTTTTGTTCTGCTCTAGCTCTTCAAATTCAACTGTAATCTGCCAGCTCTTGAATGGGCCCTCGATCATCTTAGCCACAATCTTGCGCATAGGTACATAATCGATAGTTTCGCAGTCCCACTCAAGTTTTTTACCATCAAAATCTCCACTTATCCTAAAAATAGTGCCAACACCAAAACCGTTTTTGACTTCAACTGGGATAACATTGAGGCCCATATTCTCTGGGAATTGGTCAGCCATATGCTCTGGCCTTGCAAAATAAGTAAATACCTCGCTAATTGGAGCATTAATTTCTATACTTTTGTGAATGACTGTCATTGCAAGTGAAGAAAGCCGGCGCACAGAATTTAAAGGTTTTGAAAAGAAAAAAGAAGAATAGGATTGCATCATCAAATCAGTAGTGGGTTGCCTGAAACTATCTCATCGAGGCATTGGATGATGTCTTGTTTTGTAACAGGTATTGGGTTATTGTCTAGGTGTCCGCGGTCAGGCATGATGTCGTCTGCTGCCTGGTCTAAAGGCTTTTTAAGCTTAATAGGCTCAAACTTGAGCTTCTGGCATATCCTCTTAAAGCGTTCGTAATAGGTAGACTTGTTAAATTTGTGGGCAACTGTCGTACAGGAAGAGAGGGCATATCCATGGGGTACGCCTTCATTTGAAAATGCATATGAAAGTGCATGTCCAAGAGTAGTCGACGCATTTCCAAAGCCGATACCTGACAGCATCGCGCCATATGGGAGAAGATCATGTTTGTCGTTGATTATCCCATCTTCGAGTATGTCAAAAGCTTCCTTGCAGAAAAACCTCGTGAAAGGATTTGCAAGCTTGCTATCGTATGCTTCAGAGGCTTGGGCTGCAGCATCGCAAGCAGAGTTTCTCAGAATATTAAATGGGGTGCCAGGCAAGAAGTATGGATCCACAATTGCTGCTTCTGCAAGAAAAGCTTCATCCTGAAGGAGCTTTTTCTTGTGGCTAAAGCTGATTACTGCGTATGTCGTCATTTCTGCTCCTGTTCCAAATGTGGTTGGGATCAATATCTTGGGCTTCCCTGTCAGCTTGCCAAGATATTTACAGACGTCCATTGAACTTCCTCCACCCAGACCAATATAGCATGAGATATCCTTGCTCTCATACTCTTTTTGTATTGCCTCAACAGTTTCAATTGCGGGATCGGGCGTTACCTTGTCATACACTTCACAGCCCTTGATTCCCATGTAGTCCAGCCACTTGTTATAAATGTCAGGAGTTGTCGTGGTAATGATAAGAGCGTTATCTGGATAGGGGAATTCTTTTGCGGCGTTTTCGCCAAACATAATCTTCTTTGGCATCATTACTTTCCAGGCCATCAGGTATTGGGTTTATCTTCATGGTGTTTTATGTCTTACTAGACACGACTAGGTCGAAACTACTTATTTGCTGTAATGATTCTGCATACTAGGTCTGCTTTTTTATCTGGCTGATTAGCTGGTGCTTTTCAATCCTCATAAGGTAGACAATTCCAAAGACTGTAAAAACTTCGATGCTCTTGGCAAGGATCCCAGCAAAGTCGATATCTTCTGGCTCGTCGTTAGGAGAAAGTGGTGGTGGTAAGATTACAGAGTACGCATATAGCCCAAGAAGAATGCCTGTTCCAATGAGCCCAAATAAATTGACGGCTAATTTCTTTTGATAGTGCTTATGTGGAGACTCATTTGCGCCTAATCCGGCTAATGTCAAGAGCGTGTACAGCACACCATAAACTATCTGCATGCCGGCGGCAACTAAAAGGAATATACTGTATTCAAGTCGCAGCAAAGCATGCTCTGCATAAACTGCAAGATGCACAACCCCACCAGCTATTGCAGCTAGCATTATCATATACCTTATCGTGTCTCTTCTCATGCTGCTTTGGTGCT
The DNA here is from genome assembly GCA_035253605.1 of Nitrososphaera sp. Taxonomy (GTDB): domain Archaea; phylum Thermoproteota; class Nitrososphaeria; order Nitrososphaerales; family Nitrososphaeraceae; genus Nitrososphaera. Next base: position 11,542 of record DATFBV010000054.1, on the reverse strand, counting down.
TGCCACTTTTTATTGTCCTTCTGTAATTCCAGGCCAGCACTCCACCAAATACTGAAAGAGGCAAGCTGATTGCTACCAACATCATCACATTCCATATGGTGCCAAAATTCTTGGTTATTGATACATTAAAGATCGCTCTATCACAGTTGCAGCTCATAGTACTCGATAGTGTTGACCGCGGCGGATCAATGTTATTGAGGTTGACAGAACTGCCATCTTTTGCAACGCTGAGCACTACCTGATAGCTACCAACTTCAGGAAAATTGTAAAACAACTCAAAATCCCCCATTTCCTGTTCTGTCCAAGGCCAAGCCTTAAGACGCCCGCCTGTTGTCGCAGAATAGATCTCAACCATAGTATGGATATTGTACGTGTCTCGGCCCTCACGGTCCTGAACACTAAACATAACAGCAACAGGCTCATTTGGACCAGCATAATCGGGTTCTAGTGCTTCGTAAGCGTAGTAAGGGCCTATGTGCCCACCTCTATTATTGTAATGACCAAGATGCTCAAAGTGGGCATATGCAGGGACTAAAGAGGATAGTGGCAATAACACTAGAACCGCGACTGCAGTAAAGAGACGTCGATGCATCGAGATTGTGTAGTAATATCTACATCTATCCGTATAAATGATTGCTCTGCAATTATTATTTGTAGGTATTGTCCTTGGTGGCAGAAAGATTCGATGATATTTCAGTTGTCTTGATTTTCTTATTGTCAATTCTAAATGCACAGAGCACGGTTATGAGCACCATCGAAAATAACACGAGTCCTAGACCAAGGTGAGCAGTCACCAGTAGTGCGTGAAGCCGCTCAACTATCACTATTGCCCCCAGCGTTATCTGCCCTATCACTGCGCCAGTAGCTATTACAGAAGCCATTTTCATACCTCTTGGGGCAACCTTTGACTTTAGCGTAAAGGCCATTGTAACGATTACCAACATACCTGTTGTGGCGGCAATGGACCTATGGATGTATTCTATAACGAAATCTTCGTGAGGCAATAAGCCCTGCGGACATAGGGGCCAATCAGGACATGTGAGCCCAACACCAGCTGCGCTGACATAGCCTCCAATGAATATTAATGCAAACAGGACTGCAAGAGTAGTAAAAGAGAGGATTTTTAGTAAGAACATATATGTGAATTCTCTCTCACTGTACGGTTAACTTTCCTGTCATATAAGGATGGACTATGCAGTAATAGTCGTACTGACCTGCTGTCACTTGTGCAAGAGACAGCGCGGCTGATTCACCACCATTAATTAAACTTGTATCAAATGTTTGAGCAGAGTTTGGATCTTGAGGACCAGTTCCTGACGTTACAGTGTGAGGAAGTGTATCTTGATTGACGACTGTGACCTCAGCACCTGCACTTGCTGTTAGCTCCTCAGGATCATAATCAGGACTGCCTTGTACTGCAGCGCCTTCAAGGATGTTTATTGTAGGTCCTCCTCCTGCTGCTGTACCGCCTCCAGCGCCAGTTGTTTCTCCTGTTTGGTTAGCACCACCACCTCCTGCTTGCTGTTGGCCACCGCCCTGGCCACCTGCTACAATTGTAAGCTCAGCTGTCATATATGGGTGAACAATGCAGTAATAGGGAATAGTCTGGCCCTCGCTTACGCCCTGAAGTTCAACTGGAGTTGATTCTTCGCCTCCATTGATAATACTTGTATCAAATAACTGTGCAGAGTTTGGATCTTGAGGACCAGTTCCAGAGGTTGCAGTATGTGGAACCGTGTCCTGGTTGTCCCAGACTATAGCATTGCCAACAGGCACCTGAGCTGCCTCTGGATCATAATCAGGGCTCCCCTGTATTGCTGCCCCCTGAAGTATCGTTATAGCGGTAGTGCCTGCTTCTGCCGGCGCTTGCCCTTCCTCCCCACCCTCTTCCCCTTCTTCTGCAGCCGGACCCTCGGTGCGTATTTGGGTCACAGGCGGTGGAATTTCAGCCATTTGGTTAAAGAATGGAATTAGGATTCCCGCTCCTATGGCTATTGTAACTATCACCATTACAAGCCCTTTTCCTAATCTTCTAGGCGATGTTAGGATTATAGGCTCTTTGTCGTGACCGTGTGGATCATCTGAACTCGTATTTCTTTCCCCCTCTCTTTCTCCCTCTATTTAGTGGTGAGGCTCTCGCCGCCTATAGTCATAATATTTCTCTTTGATACCGAATGGATCTTCCATGTTTGCCGGTTTGCCCCATCCAGCACTTTTAATGAGGTTAAAGAGGAAGATCCCCATTGCTGCAAGTAGCATATACGCGCCTACTGTAGAGATCTGGTTCATGATGATAAGCGGTTCAACAGGCACGTAATCAAACACTCTACGAGGCATGCCGTACAGTCCAAGCAAGTGTTGTGTAACGAATACCAGAGTTACTCCTATAAACATCAGCCAGAACTGAAGCATAGCTGCTCTTTCGTTGTACATCCTGCCAGTTATGAGTGGGAATAGGTAGTAGATAAAGCCCACAAATGCAAATGTTATAATGCCCATTAGAAAGAGATGCATGTGCCCTACTACCCAGTAGCTGTCGTGTGTTAGAAAGTCAAGTGGCATTGCACTGTTTACGACACCGCCGGCTCCAGCTAGAAAGAACAATATGATTCCACCAACCACAAATGAGATTGGTGCTCTGAATCGGATTCTGCCTCCCCACATTGTCGCTACCCAATTGAAAATGTGCATAGCTGAAGCTGGAACAGCCGCCAATGTACCTATCATGAACACAGTTTTTTCTGTGAAGCCCATACCTGTCGCAAACATATGATGTGCCCAAGAGGCAAAAGAGACGATCGTCAACAGTATAAATGCCGTTATCCCTGAAGTGTAACTGAATATAGGCTTTCGTGAAAACTTGGGAATTATCTCATATATCATGCCTATCGCTGGTATTACGAATACATAGACTTCGGGATGAAATGTAAACCAAAAGAGATGTTGGTATGCTATTGGGTCCCCTCCCATTGCAGGATTAAAGAAGCCGGAAACACCAAGTCTGTCCGTATACAACATTATCAGAGCAGCAGCAAATGTCGGCATAGACATGAGGATTATAAGAGACGTAGAAAGGATCGACCACGTAAAAAGAGGCAGCTTCATCATCGGCAGATCAGGATGCTTCATTCTCAAGATAGTAACAACAAAATTGATAGCCCCTAGAATCGATGAAATTCCCAAAATCTTTAGACCAAATATCCACATTTCAGCAGCAGGCCCTGGTGCTCTTAAGGTAGAATAAGGAGGGTATGCTGTCCAGCCCGTATCTGCAAAGCCTAGCCATACCAAGGCGGCGCCAACAGGTATCATCCAAAATGCGACCGCGTTCAGCTTTGGCCATGCCATGTCTTTGTACCTTACCATAATCGGTATGAGGTAGTTCCCTATGCCAGAAGCAAATGGTATTACCCACAAGAACAGCATTGTTGTGCCATGAACAGTGAAAATTCTGTGGAAGGTATTGGCATCTTCAATAAGCTGTGCGCCGGGTAGGAAAAGTTCTGTTCTAATGGTAATGGCAAGTGCTCCACCTAGGAAAAATAAAGTTATGGAAAAGATAATGTAGAGTAAGCCAATATCCGTATGATGAGTGGAAAACAGTATCTCCCACAGCGGGCGTGGTTTTCTAACTTCTAGAACCAACTTGCACCATACCCCCTCTATATTGGTCGTACTTTGACGAGAATATCAATAAAAGCATTTTGTTTTTATCATCTGCGAAGTACAAGAGATTCATTATCATTTTGGTCACATCTTAACTATAATAGCAGGCAACATCTCATAAAAAGAGAATCAGCTTGCAACTGCGGTGGCACCTAATGTTGGAGTTAGGTCATTAGTAGCAGTAGCAGAAGCATTTGTCAGTTGCGCTCCCTGTTCTGAACCGCCTGCTGGCTCTTCCACAAATAGCTTGGCCCTCATCTGGTAGTGCGAAAATCCGCAATATTCTCTGCATTGTATTAGAAATTCTCCAGCTTGATCTGGGACATACCATATTGAGTTTATCCTGCCTGGCACAGCGTCGATCATCATTGCAAAGTCTGGGGTATTAAAAGAATGAACCACATCTAAAGAGGTTACTTCAAACCTATATGGAGTGTCCTTGACTAGGTGCAGTTCTCCAAGCTCCCTCGTTCCATCTTCGTGCTCAAACGTCCAGAACCATTGTTGAGCCGTGACCTTTACGACCTGGGCATCTTCTGGAGCATGGTCTAGAAATCTTTCAACGTTCCATGCGTCAGCTCCAATGTAAATCAGCACAGCGACTACTACACCAATATATACCCATTCCATTGTACCGTGTCCCATTAATGGTGTGGACCTCCAGCAGCCGGAGTGATGTCTTCTCTGTTCTTGGGGTGACTCTCACGGAATCTCCATATAACGTAGGTCAGAGTTCCCATGACAACTGCCCCAATAACAAATGCTACGACCATGAGCCTGTAAAAAAGTGCCCAAATTTCAATTCTTGCACTTAGATAGCGCTCTGTAGTCTCCTGCGCAAAGGCAGCAGAATCAATCCCAAGAAGCGTTAGCATAGCGGCGGGAACTAAGATTAAAACCAAGGCTGAATGTGAGATCAACTATGTTTCACTCTTTCTGCTATGTTGAAAATCAGTTTTCATATCTTATTTAAGGTTTTCCAAATTGGCTCATCATTCTATAGGGTATCGGTACATTACCATAATATTAACTCCAGAAATCGAGTAAATCCTGCTTTCATGCTTTAGTATAGTAAGCGAGGCATTGCGAATGTTCCATCTGTGAAGTGCCTCCGGACTTAAATCAAGCAAAGTGGCAAGCGCAGCCTTTATTGGATCAAGATGAGTGACCATAAGGACATTGCTGCCTTCGTGCTTATACAAAAGATCATCAAGCAGACTCGTGATGCGGTGCTTGACAGACGCAAACGCTTCGACTCCAAAGCTTTCTAGGACAGGGTCGTGATCATAATAGAATCTCGTGAGAACGTCACCATATTTTGTCGTCACCTCCTCATAGTTCATCCCAACTAGCCGGCCCATCTCAGTTTCGTATAGTCGCTCATCAATCACATAATCCGTACCCAGGACTTGACAGACTATCTGAGCTGTTTCAACAGTCCTAGCCACAGGTGATGCATAGATCTTTTCAATGGCAATATTTTTCATCAGTTGTTTTGCGCTATCCACCACTTGCTGTCTACCATATTCTGTGAGATGCGATTCCATATGCCTTCCAGCGAGGATCCTGTTTACATTACTCTCGGCCTGACCGTGGCGCATAAAAATTACTAGGGGCAACCGCTTGAGAAGCACTATTTAGCGCTTTTAAAGCGTTGCAGCCGCTACGCACGCTCGGCGAGTACGACGTTGCATCTGTTCAGCTGCTGACCCAGCATCGAAGCTTCTTCTTGACTCTACAGCGGATATATCCCTTCTGCACATTTGTAAAGTCTCTGGTGTTGTTGAGGTAAGCCTGCTCTACAGGAGTTAATAATGAAAGGTCGAGAGTCAAAACTGCTGCTGCAGCTGCTGCTGAGGATGAAGGACATGCCCCTCATTGATAATTGAGGCGGTCTATTTCATTAGTGCTGCTGGTGTAACAGTTCCGCACAACTATTACTACTATACTAACATCCGCTAGGCAGTGTCATATTCATTTGCTCCATGACGTCCACAGGATACATAGAGTCGTTGCAATAAACATATTCTGGAGGGACATAGTTGTGAGTCATGTTTCTAACTGTTCCATCTCCATAGGTGATTGTCCCTGTTCCATTTTCGAAATACTTCCATACAACCGTTGCGCTTTTGACTTCTTCTTCTTGTTCCAACGTTTGAGCCGTTACTATGTTGGTTATACCCAGTAGGCTTACTGTTACCACTAACAGTGAGATTATCGTTAACGATAAGGTATCAGTCATATTTTCTTCCTATACTCCTTGTGGAATTTCACCACGCGCTTGGATTGGATATATCGGTATATATGGGTCTTCCCCTTTCTCCCTAAAGTTGATTCGGTTAGTCATTTCCTTTCATCTGTTACTCTATGACCGAGTCGTTGCTTTTTACAAAAAATCCAACCAAGGTCATTCAGACTAGTATTAACTAAGTCTCTGATGAACATAAAGGAGAAAATAGATGGCACCCCAGATGTTGTACTGGCACTGGGCTTGCGGGGTTCGCCATGTTTCCCCTAGCCAGTTTTATCTCAAGATCACTGTTCCATTAGCTTTGAACTTAATTCCTTCCTGGGTATAGTCTATTTCGTCCTCGTGGCGTTCTGTGACATACCTATTTCCATTCCCATTCCATACTTGTAAAATCTCCTGTCGCATAATCTCCTTCACCCCTAAAGATGCTCACGGTATTGTCCAGAAATGATAAAACCCCTGTAGAATTTGTACTGTATACTACAGCTCCTTGAAATATCAATCTCCCATCCTGTGTAACATTACTTACTTCAATAAGCGTATAGTTTGCCATTTCACTACCATCTTTAGTAGCTACTACCCCCTCCCCTTGATCAAATGTGACATTGTTACCTTTAGAAATGCTCACATATTTTCCAGTATCTGTTACTTCTATAGTACCATTCAATGTTCCATTGGAGGAATAGGTGTATTCTGTCATGTTGGGGCCGATTTCTGTCTGGCCTGTAGTCTTTCCTTGTGTTACTAGAAATGGTTCGCCTAATGTTAGTGGCTGAGCATCTGCTCTGTTAAGGAGAGTGGTTGTAGTACTTGTTCCTCCTATCAATACTACAGCGGTAGTGATAAACAATATTGCCAACGCTCTATTTATGTTATTTTTAACCATCAAAACTGGGAAGGATAGCTAGAATTTATCCTTTTATGAAGACAGATGAGAAAAATGATAAAGAAAAGAGAGAAGAAGTGGTTATTCCGCTCTCCTTTTCTTTCCTGTATTGAGGAACACTTGCAGTTATGAAGCCCTAGCCACCTTCTCCAGGTTCTTTGACAACTTTAGGACCTTGGACTCCATGCTTCATTGGGTTAGGGATGCTATCCAGGTTCTTCCACCGTATATGGGGAAATTATCAGGTCCAATACCCTAACTGATTTGACAATTGTTATGCACAAGAAATAAAAATTTCATCCAAGCCGATGCACTTAATATCGAGATTACCCTATGACGACCCTATGAAAATAGGAATAGCTGGCGGCACCGGCGGAATGGGTGAAGGTTTTGCACTTAGATGGTGTCAAAAGCATGACGTGGTCGTTGGTTCAAGGGATGCTCAGAAAGCCAGAGAAGCGGCAGAAAACTACATGAGGACAGCCAAAGAAACCTACGGCAGTATCGCTGGCAGCATAAGCGGTAGTGACAACATTTCGTTTGGAAATGATATTGATGTTCTGATACTTTCAATACCATATGAATTTATTGATGATACCTGCGGCAAGCTCACAGGCAAGCTCAGAGATGACTGTATTGTTGTTTCACCCATTGTACCTATGGCGAGAACAGAAGCAGGGTTTGTATATATCCCGCTGGAACAAGGTAAAGAGGAGGCTGCAGAGATGGTTGCCAATAAGCTCCCTCCTAGGCCAAGGGTGGTTTCCGCATTCCATACGATATCTGAATCAAAGCTTAAGAATCTACACCAAAGTCTTGACGCAGATACTTTCATCTGCGGCGACGATCAGAACGCGATATCAAAGCTGAAGGTCCTCATAGATGAGATCTCTGGTTTAAGACCAGTATACCTCGGGCCGCTTGCACTAACTTATCAAGCAGAGATCCTGACACCTATGTGTCTAAACGCTGCTAAACGAAACAAATTGAAAAATCCGGGAGTAAAGCTAGTCTGAACGCAAACGTTATGAGTAATGATATGTGGAGAATCATATCAAAATGAGATGGAAGGAAGAAATAGGTAGTAGTAGGCGCGGCAGAAATTGGATGTCTGCAATGGGCGTGCTATTCATTGTCACAGCCGCCATTATCATGATCCGCAATCTTGTTCTGTTCAATATTGAACACGCTGCAGGCTTGATTGAAGATGGGACGCAGCAATTTCTGGATAACTTTAGTAATGGCGAGATCACAAATGAAAAGTTTGCAATTGTGATGGTTGCTGCTGGTGGTTTTTTGCTATACTGGGGATACTTTAAGAAAAAAGAAGATTATGGCCCACCTGATGAACACGAATGGCGTAGGTTCAACAGATAGCACCACATACTCATTATCATTATACTTTAATATTGTGCTTTGTATTATCATGATAGAGAGTGAATAAAAATTGGGTTTGATGAATCGTATTTCGACTGTAATTTCACAAAAGACAAACTCGCTCCTTGACAGATTTGAAAAGCCACAAGAAGCTCTCGATTATTCATATGTCAAACAGGTAGAAATGCTAAACAAGCTGAGAAGAAGCCTTGCAGAGATTACTACTTCACGCAAAAGGCTTGAAATGCAAAAATCTAGACTATGGGAGAATATACGACTGCTTGATGGGCAGGCAGCAAGAGCACTTGAGGCAGACAGGGAAGACCTCGCACGGCTTGCACTTGAGCGAAAGAATGCCAACCTGATGCAGCTGCAGAGCCTCGACAAACAGATAGCCGAGATGAAGGAAGAAGAGAGTAAAATGAAGGAAGCAGAAAAGCGCATGTCAATAAAGGTTGAAGAGTTCAAGGCTAGGAAGGAAATAATAAAAGCACAATACTCTGCTGCAGAAGCCCAAGTCAAGATAAAGGAGAGCGTTACAGGAATCTCTGAGGAAATGACAGATGTCGGGATGGCGATGAATAAAGCCGAGGAAAAGACAGAGCGCATGAGGGCCAAGTCACAGGCGCTAGAGGAAATGATAGATTCAGGTGTCCTGACCGATTATACGTCAAATAAGGATGAAATCGAAAGAGAGTTACAAAATATTACTGTACAAGATTCAGTAGAGGAAGAATTAGCAAAGTTAAAGTCAGAGAAACAACGTAAGAAGAAGCAACAAGTGGAGCAAGAAGCGCAACAATGAGTCCGAAAATGAAGAGTAAGGGAAGGTCAGCAGCAACTAAGCTTAAGTCAAGGCGTACTGGTAGGGGCAAATCCCGCTCTAAGAGAGTCATGCCTACAAGGAGGAAAGGGGGTACCAAGACGCATAGTAAGACAGCAGTTGCTAAAACTACGAAGAGAACTGCACCGGCACCTAACAACAAAATTGTGCGCATAATGGGTCACGGACAATTCACGGTGGATGGCAGGACGCTAAAAAAGCTCAATGACGTTGACAATGCTATTGTTGAGCTTGTAAGCACAGAAAGATCCGACGACACTGAGTTTAAGAAAAAGTTGACAGAGCTGAGCAACTTGGTTGTCGAGAAGGGCAAGCCACTTGACCCACACGAGATAATCAAGTCGGATATCATACTGCCTAGTGTGGACCTTTCGATAGACGAAGCGAAGAAATTGTTCAAAGGAGAAGGCGTTATACCGGAGATCTAAGCGGAAGATCCCAGAGCGGGTACCATAACGTCATATCTCTTTCAAAGGGGATTTCCTCACCAACAGTTGCCATTATCTTCATCTGCTGTTCAGCATCTGCTGTTTTTTGCCCAGTTGGAACGAATGGGTAAAATTTGTTGCGCTTATAATTGTAAATCAGATACTGTTGACGGGTCCTACTTCCTTGTTCTCGGTCGCTTGAAAACTCAAAGACGGCCGCTAGGAGCTTATCGGAAAATCCCCTTTCTTCAACAATATCGCTAACAGTGGTAAGACCCGCCAGAAGATCTTCAATTCTTTTGCCCTCAAAAACTATCCACATATATCCATATGAATCAGTGGTTGTACGCCAGGTTAGATTAAACTCCGGCTGCAGGTTTCCAAGGAACTGCCTAATGTCCTGTTCCATTTCGTAAAAGAACGTACCGCTTACTGTCTTGAATGTGAGCGCGCATCTGCCGGTAACCTTGAGACCCAATTTTACCTCAAGGGTGACATATGCCGAAGAAAGTGAGAACAATACTTCAGAGTCGACTTTTGGGAGGCTGTTACGCCGGTCTATCTGGTCACGAATCCTTTTAAAAAAGCTCAGCTCATGGCAGCCTCCATTTCCATGAGTTTTTTTACTCGCTGGGCAACAGGAGGGTGAGTCGAGAACAAATTCGTCAAGGCGTCTCCAGAAAGCGCGGGTATGATAAAGAATGCATTCATGCCTTCTACTTCCCTCAAGTCACGTGTAGGCATACGCTTCATCGTACCACTTATCTTGAGAAGTGCGCTAGCCAGCTTGCTTGGCTTGCCCGTGATAAGAGCACCATCTCTGTCAGCAATATATTCACGGTACCGAGATATCGCTCGGATTATCAAAAAGCTGGCAATCCATGTGAGAATTGCTATTAACAATATTAACAGCATTGCTGCGCCACCTTCATTGCCTCGCCTTCCATAACCACCACCGCCACCACTAAACATTGCGCCGTACATGCCAAACCTCATCAGATACCACGCTATCATTGAAAAAATGCTAGCAAGAGTGAGAACGAGTACGTCACGGTTCTTTATGTGCGCCAGCTCATGCGCGATAACACCTTCTAGCTCCTCACTATCAAGCTGATCCATTAATCCTGTAGTCACTGCAACTATGGAGGACTTGGGTGTCTTGCCAGTGGCAAATGCATTAGGCATTCTAGCATTAATAACAGCTATTCTCGGCTTCGAAAGGTTATTCCTAGCCACTATGCGCTCTACAAGATCGTGAAGTTCTGGAAACTGCTCCCTGCTCACTATTTTTGCGCCGGTACTCCATAACACTATCTTGTCCGAGAAATACCACTGGGCAAGTATCATGATGCCAGCTATGACAGCTATTGGGATGGCACCGACTCCGACATAGGCAAGTACACTAAGAAATATAATGTAAAGCACAGTAAGGACTGCGAAGCTGACAATCATCCTCGCAGTAAGGCCGGCATCTCTCCTTTGCCATGGCTGCTTTTTCGTAAACATACGAGGATTATAGTCGCGATAGTCTTATAATGATTTAGCCTGTGTTTGGTTTACTCCGCTGCACTCGAACTAAAGCAGTTGTTACTTATTGATGACTATGAACAAATATAAGCGCTTTAAAATTTTTTTAAGTGAATAGGCCATCTCATTAAATTTTTTTATTACATTCGTCCACTCTAGCCATCAAAGTCGAGTCTGAGATCGCATTTGATTGTTTCAAGAATTTTGTTTTCGAAATTTTAGAATAACAATTAGAAGCTATAGAGTATGGGGGGCCGATACAGAATTTATATTGCAGAAAGGAAGTACGAGGTTTTATAGAAGCTAAAACAAGAATAGGGACTTCTGGTTATTCATATTCTTGGAACAAGGCCAAGCCAAATGCGTTTGAATGGTATATCAGTCAAGGTTTCAATTCCGTTGAGATTAATTATAGCTTTTACCGCTTCCCGCAAGTCACATCAATAAAATTATGGCGAGCCAAGGCTCCAAAAGATTTCACATTTTCAATTAAGGTACACCGTTCAGTTACGCATTACAACAGACTAAAAAAACCGAGGTCAATTCAGCTTTGGGATGAGTTC
>DATFBV010000053.1:0-22656 GCA_035253605.1 Nitrososphaera sp. | reverse complement strand
ATAGAAGGGGTCAGAAAGTTGGTATCCCTAATCATCTTAATCATACAGCCACCACATCTTCATCCCCTGTGCTAATAATGCCAATTCCATCCATTATATCTTGCGTTTGCTGACAATGCTTTTTTCTTTGTTTTGGGTTATATTGTGCTCCTTATACCGGAGGACTGTTTACTCTTTTGCCTGTGTGTCTTATGAGAGATATTGTTCGTTGTAAGAATATAATAAAGAAATATTGACCCAACCAGTACAAAAACCACTAGTTGTGAGACACGTAGAGAGAGATATGCAGATGGATAGCAACGCGCATTTGCGACTCCTTTCTTCATGCACGAAAACTTGGATGTAATTTTTTCTTTGTTCGTGTAAAGTCGGTTTATGCAATAATCAATCGGTATCGACCCGCATGCTTTTCTTGCTTTTTAGAACGGTTGGCAATCATGACATTGTTTTTGACCTTAGGGTCAGTACCTGTGGGAGCTGCTTTGGTTTTAATAATCGCTATTTTTCTTTTTGGGAACATACCCATGGTGAATACCCAACTAGTCGGCAACCAACTGGTTAGTATACAGCAGCGCGATGGCACATTTCAGAGCGCAAGCGATAAATTTAATATAACAGTGCCTCATGGTTGGGTAATTCAAGATGTTTACAATACTGATACTATTTCATTGTTGGAGGAGATGATGCAAGGATCAAGATTATTAGCACGAATCTGCCCGCAGGATCAGGCAATTGTTGATACTGAGGGAAAATATCACTGCGAAGACTCAGATGAGAGTATACACATCCAACAATATCCCAATCTAGCCGACCAACCTGAATTTGCCTCTATCGCAAACAACAACATCAGAAATGAGAACCTTCTAGACTATCACATTATGAAGCTTAACAGACTTGGTTACAGTGAAATTAGCATCCTTCGCAATACAAACATGAGCATCAATGTTATCAGCAGTGATGCAAATAAGACAACCATAACTGTAGTGCCAGCCAGCCTTCTAGAAATGAGATATAACAGTCCCAATTCAACTGATACAAGAGGCTATGCCATGTTAGCTGCTACGAATGCTACATCAAATTTAGGAATAATATCAGGGTATAGCCTGTCTTATGAGGCAGATGCAGCAACATTGCCGTCTATCTTTCCTCCAGAACCAATTCTGCGTATATTCCAGAGCTTCGAGCTTGTCAAAGAAGCAGGAGAAGGGAGATTAGGAGCACTAAATGTAGAAAACAATGACGGCAGCAACGACGCTCTTACTTCAACTGGAAGTCCAACTGGCTCTGCTGAGCATCTATTGGTTCCTTCTCTTGCTCCCAGTGATCAGATTACTAATCAAACCGAAGCAGCAGACAGCTGCAAACCTCTAATGTGTTTTAGAGACAGAAGCCAATAGCATCTCATTAACAAATCTGTAGTGTACCCATATACCTAGTTGCGCATAATATATCCAAATGCAATGAAACAATCATCTTTGTTGATCCTGGTAAGCCTCAAGTAAAATCTTTTTATGGTGACAGCAGAATGCTTTTGATTTTTATTGACTGCATATTCTTCAATCTATAGCCAGATGCAGGACATTAGAAGATACTCACTGCTAATTTGATACTGATTTACTATCCCTACAGATTTTGTCCATTAGATCTTTGGCTTGATTTTGTTTTTCTTCGGTTATATAGACGACCACAACTCCTTCTAAAGGCTGCCCATATAGAACAGCAGAGCCCTTAGGAGCTAATGTAAAGAGTGGCAGGGCAAGCATGTCTTCTTCGCCTTTTACTTTCACGATAATGGGAGGAGCTGTCTCTAATGCGACTTCCAAAACATGAACCGCTTCCTTCGAAATCGTGCCTGCAGGATTAGTACATGACATTTCTTTGGCATGATAATTGATGGAGTGATCATGCCGCGACCTCCTTTCTAGACCATCAACAACTGCAATGTCAGGCGTGATACCAAAAGATATCAGACGTGCGGTAGTTGCATCGCCAACTGTAAAGATCTTCTTGGCGCCATGTAGCATCGTTGAGATTTTTTCCTTGGTTATGTCTTGGTCAGCTATAAGCGTTCCAAAGGGTCTCTTTAGAATATATTTATCAGTAGTATCAGTCGGCATTAGTCTTTTTTGGCCTGCTCAGTTGCTTGGCTCTCGGATTGCTCCTGCGCTTTGATGTCTGCAGCCAAGACGCTAATCCTTCCTGCAATGAGCTTGGCAGCCTTTGTAAACGCATGCGACTGCACTGACTCTGGCTCTGTTATTACAGTTGGCTTCCCTACATCGCTGCTTTCACTTATACCCGGATGCAGCGGGATCTCGCCTATGAATGGTAATCCGAAGTCATCGCTTATCTTTTTGCCGCCTCCTTTTCCAAATAGAGAGATCTGTTCATTGCAATGTGGGCATTGAAGGTAGCTCATGTTTTCAATGACGCCAACAATTGGCACATTGAGCTTGTTAAACATTCCAATTGCCTTGACGGCAACGTTCATTGCGACGTCCTGCGGCGTGGTAACTATGAGAATACCAGTTATTGGTATCGTCTGCGCTATTGTTAGAGGCGCGTCGCCTGTGCCTGGTGGAAGGTCGATTATCAAATAATCCAGCTCCCCCCAGCTCACATCCGTCAGGAATTGTTTGACAATACCTGAAACAATTGGACCTCTGTAAATGCCAGCTTGTTGCGATTGTTCGTAGAAAAAACCCATTGAAATAACCTTGATGCCTTCAACCTCTGGAGGTTGGATCTTATTATTTAGTACCTCCGGCGAGGCTTTGAGCCCGAGCATTAAAGGGACGCTTGGGCCGTAAATATCAGCATCAAGTAATCCGACCTTCGCGCCGGTATTGGCTAGCGCAAGGGCAAGGTTTACGGAAACAGTAGTTTTGCCGACGCCGCCTTTGCCGCTTGCAACTGCGATGATATTCTTGACGCCTGGCAGTAGCTCATCCATCGAAAGCGACCTGCCCTCCATCACCCTAGCGGTGACCCTCATGTTCAAATCTTTGACTCCAAGGGATGCCATGGCGGCTCGCACATCACCCTCAATTTCGCTATTGAATGGGCAAGCAGGTGTTGTTAACTCCAGTGTAAATGCGACCTTGCCGTCGTTTATCGATAGATCCTTGATCATACCCATTGATACAATATCTTTGTGAAGCTCAGGATCTACAACTTTCTTGAGTGAGCTGAGAACCTGGTCTACAGTAACCATTAGAAAAATTTTGTCTTTACTGTATTTAAATCATCGTATTGAGTGATAATTAACCAATTTTAGAAACGCCCTTCAAGATTCCATCAGCCACCTTTCGTATTAGATGATAATACGTGACCATTTGACTATCACAAGTCTTATGACTTCAAAATATATTATGTTGCGACTATCGCAGGAGCTCCGACATTTGTAAAAATTAGGAAGAGAAGATTTTTCTCACGTCTTGGAACCTTTTCCTCAGGGTCACGATACTAATATCGCCAGACACGGCTATTTGAGCTTGGCTTACATTCTCTCCTTCTCTTAGGCAGGCAGCATACAAGACGGCTACCGCTAGCGCGTTAGGATCTTTACCATGTGAAATGGGGTCATTCTTGATAGCTGACAGCATCTCGAGTGCGCCCCTGTAGGTCTTTTCACTTACCTTCGCTTTATTGGCTATCTTTGCAAGATACTTGTTTGAGTCGATTACTGGCAATTGAAGCTCAAGATTCTGCACAAGCAGCCTGTAGCATTTGCCAGCAAATATCGGATCTGTATTGGCTGCTGATGAGATCTCTTCAAGCGTCCTCGGTACAGAAAGGTCTCTGCACGCAGCATACACTGCAGCCACGATAAGGGCCCTAATTGATCGTCCCTTGATTATTCTCTTGTCAAGAGCCTTTCTGTAGTTATAGGCTGCTTTCTCGATTAGAGTATCGCTGAGCGAGAGCTTGTCCTTTATGGTACTCAGTATAGCAAATGCATTTTTCAAGTTACGGTGGTAACTCCGATTGTTACTTGAGATCTTATTCCATCTGCGCATCCTCTGAACTTTGCTTCTCTGCTCAGCACTTATTGCGACTCCATTCGCGTCTACGTTAGAGTATGAGATAAAGGTAGATAATCCCATGTCATGAAAAGCAAGTGAAGAGGGCATACCTGTCCTACTCTTGCTTTCCATATCCTCGCCTGAGTAAGACCTCCATTCTGGTCCCATGGATTCAATATTGTCCTTAACAACCATGCCACATGATGAACAGATGGCTTCGCTCGTTTCAGAATCAAAAACAATTGAAGTACTATTACATAAAGAGCAAACCTCTGCCGGTTCTGATGCAAGTTTGTAACTCATGTTGCAAACGATATGATTGGAATTAATTTAAATCCCATGTATACAATCATAAAGTAACCACTACAGTGTACTGCTAACCGCTACATAAAACAATACTATAACACAGCAGCGCTCCATTTAAACCCCTAATATTCTTCTTCACTGACATATATGACAGTATTTGCAGACGACGCCCGCTCAGCTTCGATTACGCGATCATTTAGATTTGAATCAGACGTATTAAATGTGCTTGATGAAGAGGCAAAGCGGATGGGAATATCGATAAATGCTCTTGTCGGCATTATATTGCGTAGATATGTCGAATTCACACGCTACCTATCAAAGATAGATATGGTTGTAATAAATCGTGAAGTTCTTACCTCTCTCGTCGACGTGCTAAGTGAAGAAGAAGTTTATAACTTAGGAATAAAGCTTGGGCAAACAGTGCTGGCAGACACAATTATGTTTTGGAAAAAGGAAACCACTGAGAAAGCAGTGATGGAGTATATCGAGAAAATGGTCTGTCGATACGGCCGTCTCGGCACTTACGATGAAAGGAGGATGCCGGGAGGACAGATGGCTATAGTTGTTCGCCATAGGTTGGGCAAGAACGGCTCACGCTTTCTTGAGGGTTATCTTCATGAGGGACTAAAGCACACACTAGGTATCGATGCGATCTTCGAAATCACTGACTCGTCAGTCAAATGTGAGATCCCAGCCAAAAGGTAGTAAGCCTTCTATAGGACAAAAAGTTCATAATGACCTCTCCATCTACATTGCCTGGATTATGTTTGCGATAGTGCATATGAGCGACGTTGTTAGAATTCCCCCAAACAGGCTGACACATTCTCTGAATAATGCTGCTGTGCAGATTCTCAAAGAAAAATATGAAAGCATGATCAGTCCCGAAGTTGGTTATGTCATTATGATTACAGATGCCGATCCAAGCTCCGTTGGCAAGTTGGTCGCTGGTGATGGTGCGACGTACCATAAAGTCACTTTTAAGGCCCTTGCATTCTATCCCAAGCTCCAAGAAATAATTGAAGGTGAGGTAGTCGAAATTACCGACTTTGGAGCATTTGTAAGGATAGGACCTACTGACGCTCTTCTGCACCTCTCTCAAATTACTGACGACTATCTTAAAAGCGATGTCAAGCAGGGAGTCATTGTAGCCAATCAGACTGCTAGGTCGCTAAAGATTGGTTCTAGGATTAGAGCAAGGATAACTGCAGTAAGCCTTGGCAAAGGAGCAGGAATGGGCAAGATAGGAATAACTTGCAGGCAGCCTTTTCTTGGTGCAGTAGAGTGGGTTGCTGATGAGATCAAAAAGGCAAAGGCTGGAGGAGAACAGCAATCAGCTCCTGCAAAGGAGAAAAAAGGGGGAGACAAGAAGTAATGGTCAAGGAGAAAGCATGTAGAAGGTGCAAAGTGATAACTACTGGAAAAGTGTGTCCTAATTGCAAGTCAACAGACCTAAGCGCAGACTGGTCAGGTATCATCCTGGTTTTTGATGCTGGGAATTCTCAGGTTGCTAAGACACTTGATATTACCACTCCTAACAAATACGCACTTAAGGTCACTTAGATGTACGATCTGCAAACATTTCTCAGTGTTAGAGAAAGACTTGCTAGTTTTTTGCAAGAAGATGTCGGTGCGGGTGATATTACAAGCGATAACATAATTCCTGCAGACCTTGAAGCCAAGGCAAAAATCGTATGCAAGTCGCGCTCTGCAATCGTATGTGGTCTTGAAGAAGCCTCCATGCTTTTTGATATTTGCGGCTGCAAGAGCGAGCTTCTTGTTAAGGATGGGTCAAAAATAGAGAAGGGAAGGGAGGTTATGAATGTGTCAGGCTATGCTAGAGCTATACTCAAGGCAGAGAGAACGGTGCTTAATATGTTAATGAGGATGAGTGGTATAGCAACCGAGACTGGGCGCATGGTAGAGCTTGCCAAAGGGGTTACAATACTGGCGACCCGAAAGACGGCACCAGGGCTACGTTATTTTGATAAAAAGGCAGTAGTTTTAGGTGGCGGAGCCACCCATAGGATGCGTCTAGATGACATGGTATTGATAAAGGATAATCATCTTGTTCTTGTCTCTGATCTCAGAGAATGTATCAGGCTTGCCAAGAAAAATGTGGGTTCTTCAATAACGGTTGAATGCGAAGCTGGGACCAAGCAAGAAGCACTAGCAGCCGTCTCAGCCGAAGCAGATATTGTCATGTTGGACAATTTTACTCCAAAACAGGCGCAACAGACTATAAGGCAGATAAGAAGAAGAGGGCTCAATAAAGTAAGAATCGAACTTTCAGGTGGCATCAACCAAAAGAACATCAAACATTACTCTAGGACCAAACCTGATTTTATTTCACTTGGATTCATTACACATTCATTTAGCGCAATCGATTTTAGCCTTGAAATTACGAAATAGCTAGCATCCGATCAATTGCAAGTCTCGCCTTCTCCGCAGTATGCTCTGGGACCTTTACTTCGTAGATATCTTCCCTTAACGAATTGTAAACCTTTTCTAAAGTAATTTTTTTCATATACTTGCACGACGCATCAGATTTGATAGGTATGAACTGCTTCTCGGGGTTCTCCTTCTGCATGCGGTACAAAATCCCTGTTTCAGTAGCTACCACGAATTGTTTTGTGTCGGACGCTCGTGCGTGATTCATCATACCCTCAGTTGAAAGTATGTGAGCTTTCTTTGCCAAGTCGTCCCTTGATATGTGATACAACACTGAAGAAGTACAACTACATTCCGGATGAACTAGAAAGTCCGCTTTTTTGAAGCTTGCAAACATCTTGTTAATATCATCTGCCTTGATACCAGCATGAACATGGCATTCACCGGGCCAAATGTACATGTTCTTTCTCTTAGTTGTTTCTGCCACGTAAGAACCTAGAAACAGGTCAGGCAGAAACAAAACTTCTTTGTCTTTAGGGATACTATTTACCACCTTTGCTGCATTTGAGGATGTACAGCAATAGTCAGATAAGGCTTTTATTTCTGCTGTCGTGTTAACATAGCTTACGACTACTGCATCAGGATGCTCTGCTTTCCAAGCTAGCAACTCCTGAGCATTAATTGTGGAAGCAAGTGAACATCCTGCCTCTAGATCCGGTATGAGGACCTTTTTATCTGGACACAGAATGGCAGCTGTCTCAGCCATAAAGTGAACTCCACAAAATAAAATTATCTCTGATTCTGTAGTCGCTGCCTTTTTTGATAATGCAAGTGAGTCGCCTATGAAGTCAGCTACGTCTTGGACCTCTGGAAGCTGGTAATTATGCGCCAGAATTAAAGCATTTTTTTGTTTCTTTAATCCAAGGACACGATGCTTGTAGTCTAGATCTAACATTGTCATCTCTGCTGATAAACATAAGATATTAGAGAGGGTCTACATTTAAAGTAGTATAATCGAGGACAACACTGCCTTCAAAACTGAAATTGAGGGCAATACTTGCCACAATCCCCAGCGAACGATGCATTATTGACGATATATTGGCTTTTATGCAGCAGCCGCATGCATACAAATATAAATATTATTATGTAATTGAACAATCGGTATAAATGCCAACACACGGATCGCTTACAAAAGCCGGGAAGGTAAGAGGTCAGACACCAAAGATTCAAGGCAAGCAGCGATTGAGACCTATTGCTAAACTTCGTAACAAAGACAATTTTATCAAGCGCTTTGAAAAGAAGAGGCTTCCAGGCCAAAAGAAACCAGAGCGTCGAGGGGGCAGAAGGTAAAAATTCCCTGTTCGCTATTATGTGTCTTGTCGCTAGATGCCGAAGAAGAATGTTGGACTGATAGGTTGTGGCACTATTGGAACACATCTAGCTCTGGCCATAGATTCTGGTAGTATCGCCAATGCCTCGCTTGTAGGATTATTTGATGTTGTCGATGACAACGCCAAGAAACTAAAGTCAAAGCTGAAGAGTAGCACTGAGGTTTATACTGATTTCGAGAGCTTAATTGATTCCTCTGTAGACATCATAATAGAAGCTGCCTCACAGGAGGCTGTCAGGAAGTTCAGCAAGCCAATAATTAAGGCTGGTAAAGACCTAATGATAATGAGTGTGGGTGCCCTCGCAGATACAAGCTTTTTAGACGAATTGCTTGACCAACCTGCTATAAGGCAAGGCCGTAGCAAGTTATATGTGCCAACTGGAGCAATAGCGGGCATAGACGCAATACGTAGCGTCAAACACCTTCTGGATTCCATCACACTTACAACTACGAAAGGTCCAAAGGCACTTGCTGGTGCCCCTTTTTTTGCAACAAGAGAGATTGACCTCGACATTATAACGAAACTCACGGAAATCTACGAGGGTCCCGCTGCAGAGGCTATCAAGTTATTCCCTGTTAATGTGAATGTTGCCGCAGTGCTGAGTCTTGCTGGCCTAGGTCCCGACAAAACAAAGGTTCGAGTGTTAGTAGACCCTCATGCCACTACCAACCAGCACGAAATTGTGGCAACCGGCGGTTTTGGGGTTATCAAAATAACTGTCAACAATGTAACAGCTCCTGGAAACCCTAAGACAAGTTTTCTTGCTGTCCTGTCAGCAATAGAATGCCTTCGTTCGATATGTGACGACACCCTAAAGATAGGCTCATAGCACTTATCCTCTTCTTAGTTTATATTGGGTTTAGAACTGAGCAATCCCAAAGATGAGCTACGGAGGAAGAAACGACAGCTTCGGTCCAAAGCCTGTGGAAACAGGTAAAGAATACGACGTGCAAATTACTGAAATAAGCCGCAAGGGCGACGGAATTGCGAGAATACAGGGATTTGTTATCTTTGTAAAGGGAGGAAAGGTAGGTCAGAACGCGAAGATCCGAATTAGCCAGATCGGACCAAGGTTCGCCACAGCAGAAATCATCGACGGCTCGACTGCTTCACCAAACGAACCAACAAGTTAAGTTACTGCGCTCTGACAGACGTACGCAGTGACACTTTTTTTCTTATCATCATGATTCTTCTTATTCAACATATATCTTTTGCACTGTTCGAGCTTTCTTTAGCCCTGTCCGTTGTAGCGTTTTAATCAGTGCATGCAAAATGCGCAGTAGAAGGGTCACCAGCCTACGGATCAAAGATTCATTTTGTTTCCGCCGCATGTACTGACGGTATCTCTTCGCTGCAAGTGCAGAATATTCTGCCATACTATATATCAGCTCGCATAAGTCTCCATGATATAACTGTTAAGTCACCAAAGAAATTTAGGTCATTTTTGTTGAAAGATCAACTGGATACATATCTATGCATAACAACATAATCGCTATTGTGGCAATTTCCTTTGCGACAGTAGGAGCATTGTGGGGTGTAGGCAATCTCCTCAGTCGTGGGCCCGAGGTTGATTTACCTGTCGACGACGTTCTCTTGATAGCGCAGAGAAGCACATTTAACGATACGAACCCGGACGTGTATGTGTCCGTAAACGTTCCAACGAAGCTGGTTGTCCAAAATGATGACGCCGTAACCCATGACCTGAGAGTTGATGCATCCTCAAATGGCGGGATAACACCCATAAATACTGCACCGCTGCGTGGTGGCCAGGACTTTCTTACAGCTATTGTCGTATCAAAACCTGGTACATACGAGTATTTCTGTTCCTATCATCCACAGATGCGGGGACAGATTATCGGTCGATAAAAACTAGATTGAGGGAGAGATCTTTAGAAATTCTTGTTTCAGGCCAAATTTTCTATTTGCAACACTATCACTACTGCGCAGCTCTGTTCATATGCTAATGGCAGCTTGAGAAGACTATCTGTATAGATTTTTCCCTTGCCTCACGCGAAAGTCCTGTCCATGTTGAAGCTTGAGCTTAAATAATCGCAATAGAGGGTGATCCTTTTCATCTCTGGACAATCTAAGAGTTTTTTGCAGCTTACGTAGATGTCCCAGAAACCTTCACTATTGTGAGTACATCTTCATCAGCTAGCTTGTGATCAAGACCTACCTTTTGCCCGGCAAACTTCGCGCTCTTGCCCCAAACAAGTCCGTATCGGAAGTTCTTGGCCATATTTCGGTGTATCTTATTGCACACATCCTGTACAGCTGCACCATTCTTTATTATCATGGGCTCTCTGAAATCAGTTTCGCCTCCTTTAGGCCGCATGTAAACTCTAATGAATCCAAGCCTTTGATATATCGCCTCCTTTAGGACATCGATGTTAATACCGGAGTCTGCCGAGACAGCGATAAAGTTGTCATTATTATTACCTAATATCTTGGATTTGATCTCCTGGACAAAGCTTGCGTTGACGAGATCGATCTTGTTGAGCACAATGACTGAAGGTAGGTATATGCGGTTGCCATTCAATGCATCTATTAGCTGATCATCACTAAGATTTGGTTCCCTTATTATCACTCGACCGTTGTGCAATCCGTAAAGCCTCATTATTTCCTTTATCAGCCTTTCAGATGTCTTGATGGGCACTTGTATGTTGACTGATATGCCCCCAGTCGAGGTCTTTTCGATCACTATATTTGGCGGCTGCTCATCCAATCTGATGCCGGCTTCAGCTAGTTCCTTTTTTAGCACACTGAGATGATGCGGCTGAAAGACATCAAGCACTATCAAAACAAGATCTGCGCTGCGGGCCACAGATAGCACACGCTTACCAAAGCCCTTGCCGCCGGAAGCTCCCTCAATGATCCCGGGCATGTCCAGCACCTGTATCTTCGCTCCTCTATAATGCAGCATGCCAGGTACAGCCGTAAGAGTTGTGAACTGGTAGGATGCGACACGTGACTTGGCATTTGTAAGGCTATTAAGAAGAGTCGATTTGCCTACACTCGGCAAGCCAATGAGCACCACGGTAGCGTCTCCTGCCTTTCTTACATCAAAGCCGATATTTTCGCCGCCACTATGCATTGTCTTGCCATGTACATTTTCCTGCATCTCTCGCTTGAGCCGTGCCATCTTGGCCTTGAGTAAACCTATGTGAAATTCCGTAGCCTTATTGATCTGAGTTCTATGTATCTGGTCCTGTATCTCCTTGATCTTCTCTGGTATGCCCATTGCTACAGCTCATTATCATTAGCTGCATGGCGATAAAAATATTGTCAGTTAGACTAGTAATTCGGCCATTTAGGTTATACCAAATCAACGTGTAGACACAAAAATTTTTCTTCTCATCCTAATGGTAGGGCAGGATTCCCAGTACAATGCTATTATCGCTTTTTTCAAGATAATATTGATTTGCTACTATTGCCAAGTTTTTGACAAAAAGTGGTATAACCAAGGTATAATCGATCTCTTATCGAACATCTTTCTGTCACATAAGGATACCCTTTTTGATTAGAATACCAGTACATCTGAAAGTTTAATTTATATTCTTCAGGGTTATTGAGACTGTCTGGGCTCCGGTGGTGTAGTCCGGTTAAGCATCTCGCCCTCTCAAGGCGAAGATCACGGGTTCAAACCACTGCGAAACCATATTTTCCAGTGGGGATACATCCCGTCCGGAGCACCTTTTTTGATGTTTTGCCAAGAGGAAGAGGTTTGATATTCTTCAAGCCTCTCTTGTACTAACATAAAAATAGTTTTAGATCCGAGATATAACACAATGGGTAAGAAATCTTTAGAAATAGCTGGACCTAACGTTGACAAAAATATCGGAATGTTGCATAGAGCCTACGCATTTGAAATGCAGACGTCTCACTATTTTCAGTATGTGGCTAACAATATAGAGGGACTAGGAGTGCTATTTGAAGACTTTTTTGGAGAGCGTGCAAAAGAGGAACAAGGACATGCAGCTGAGATTAATGACAGGTTGATGGAACTTGGAACTAACCCCACAGATGACCCAGGCTCATGGGAGAAGGAAAGCGGGTTAGGAAAGACCGAATCCAAAAAATATCTTTCGCTTAGGAGTGCCCTTGAGAGAGCACTAGAGCTTGAAAGATTTGGAATTGGTCTTTACAATGATCTTGCAAATGCAACAAAAGACAGAGATCATGGAACATATCAGCTTGCATTAAAATTACTTACAGACGAACTTGAAGACGAGCAAACTATCGAGGACATTTTGGCAAGGCTCGAGATAAGGGACGTAAGAGATGCTGGAGCAGCATAAGAAAGAAATAAACTACAGAACGAATACGTATAATAAGTAAATGAAACTAAGGTATAGGCAAAGATCTTTTGCCTCTTTTTCTACTCTTTTTTCTAAGCAGTGTCAAGGCAGATGATTTCGGCATTATGCTTGCCTTGATCAACTCTAAACCGCACCTCGAGCATTTTCCTTTGATGATCGCTCTTCCATTGGCGAGTCTAACATAGGTCGCGTGTGTAATAGCAACATTTCCTTTGCAATAAGTACAATAAGTTTCTCGTTGTATAACTCCATGCGATGGCATGTCCTTATTGTATACCAAAGAGCACTAAGCAATAATTCGATTTCTGTCATGTAGATAGTAGAACCTAGAAAGGCGATGGACAGCAATATGTCATTACTATTACAATGTTATTGAAAGATATCCCCAGGAACTCCCCATAATGTACGTAAAGATGTAGAGGATGGACTGGTTCAAGTAGTTCAAGTAACATTTGATAAGCATAGGAAGGATCATGTCCTCCTATGCTTAGGCTACAGTGGCTCGGCAGTCCGGTATATTCTCTTCATCTCGTCTGCCTTTGCTGGCAGATAATAGGGGGACTGTTACGTCGTCATCGTCCTGCTGCAGCCTACCATACAAAAAAGTGAACAGATAAAAAATCCTACCTGTGGTTTGTAATATTCGACGGCAGTCTTAGATGAGAGACATTTGAGGAGCAGAAGTAGTGCAGTTAAATCGAGTACTCCTAAGATTGCATTATTATTGATCCAGCTAAGTCGCTGCTGTTAGACCACCAGAGTAACTTTTTCTTGCTAACATATGCCCTTGACCTAGCGAGATTTTTGGGTTTTTCTTGCCAGCTTGTTGTTGCCAGTGCTGCTGGTGCGGATACTGCTATTTTTACTCTTGAGTACTTTCATTACTTTATCGCGGATCTTATTCATATTAGCCTTGGGCATTGCAGAAAGGCAGAGTATACCATCTTTAAGAGGAAAAGTCATGAGTGTGACTTTTTCGTGCTCAGTTAGGCTGTAGCGCACCAATCCAAGCCTATCACTGTAGGATTGCAGCATTGTTAGATTTGACAGTGAGTGAATGTACATCTGCTGCTCATCTGTCCCATTTAGTAGTGGCTCGATACCCTGCTTGAATCCACCCTCAATGACTTCGCCTCTATTATTGACGATACCAACAAAGCGTATGCTATGGTCAAGTTTAATTATTCTGTCGCAGAGACTGAGCTCTCGCATACATGGTTATTGCGCTTCAGAATATAAATCGCTTACAAGTCACCGCCATAATTAATCTATTTGGCATCAGAGTCCTCTGTTTCTACAAGCCTGATTTCCATAGAATGACCCTTCTTGATGTGCATAGAAAAATGCGATCGTACAAGCACATTAATATCAAGGTCTGTAAAGTATTTTGTGGAGTATCTGGCAAGTACCATCTTGCAGTCAGAGCAGAAAACTTCTTTGAATTTCACGCTGACCCTGTAACATCTTTTCTGTATATATCAGTCGAGTTTTTCATCGGTTGTTTTTCCTACCTGTTCGTTGTAGTTGTAATTGTTATTGTTCGTAAAGTGTATAGTTGACGCTTTGTAGTAAATCACTTCGCCTCTCCTCTCTATTACTGCGACAACTGCTTCTTTGCCCATCTTTTGTATTTGGCTGACAGCCGAAGCGAATTCTATGGCTGTAGTATTTGTGCCCTCATTTATACCGAAGACAACGTACTTCGCAGGCTTTTTCTCATAATCACCTCGCTCATATACCCTAAAGTCATTGCCAAAGCCAAAGCCCTCCTTTGCCACATAGCCTCTGCTTCTGAGGTCGCGATAAATAAGAAACTCACTCATAGTATTCCTGTTATGTTTTAGTAGTAGCTCAAAGAGCGAGTCGAAGCCTATGGCCGGTTTGTTCTTGAGCCTTAGGCGTTTTGTGTAAAATAGATATAAAGCCTCGTACGGCTTAAGGATGAAATCGGTATTTTCTTTCTCTCCGAAACCTTTGGTCCGCAGTTCATCTTGGAATCGAGTTTCATCAATCACTATCTTGCGATTTCCTGTCAAATTCCCCTCTATTATAGAGGCTTGAACTTCTGCTGCTAGCGGTTCACTTATCCTCTCAGATAATGGTCCTGGGCTCGTTGCAGGCGAGGATTGTGGCATCATAGCTATCATGTAAAGGTGATTAATTAACTAAACTGGTGGCAAAATTATAGGATCTTGGGAGGATTACATAACGATTAAATCAGAGCAAAATACAAAAAATGTCATTAGCTACATTGGTGCATTGAGATATGAAGGGTGTTAATTATCGAGAAACTCGTGGAATGCCGTATGTTAGGCGGGAATACATAGCCGGCAAGCCACAGATGAAAATTGCGAGGTTTTCATCTGGGCTCGCAGGAAACAATTACGATTACAAAATCGAACTTATAGCGACTGAGAAGCTCCAGATACGGCATAACGCCTTAGAAGCTGCTAGGCTTGCTGCAAACAAAAGGATGGCACAAGCAGGCGAGACGAGCTTCTTTTCCATGTTACGCGTGTATCCCCATGTGCTCCTCAGAGAGAACAAAATGATTGCAACTGCAGGCGCAGACCGACTTCAGGAAGGAATGAGGAGGGCTTTTGGTAAGTCAACTGGCCTTGCCGCAAGAATTAGACCAGGTCAGGTAATCTTTGAAGCATACGTCACCGCTCTCAATCTTGAACTTGCGCAGGATGCCTTTAAGATAGCGGCAAGCAAGATCGGCCGACCCACGACTACTAGAATAATGCCGTTAAAAGAGCAGGCGATGGCAACAGCCGAAGATTAGATCAAATCATCAAATATTGTCAGCCAATGACTTTACACCTTCTATATTGCATGCATCTGCTTTGCCAGCTATGCTCTTCCATATATGCGGAGTAATGTCGTCTGCGTCTTTTTTATGATGTAGCATTCTGTTGACTCAGGATTCTTGACCTATTCTTAACCGTAGGGTGATCCGTGCCCTTTATTATAGAACCCTTCGCTCACTTGCGCGGAAAGGGCGTAGGCCTGCAAGCATGAAGAGGATATTAGCATTTTTCAACTTGGTCGTCTGAACAGGTGATAAGACACATGCATCAACTTACCAAGAACCTTCTTTGGAATCAACGAAGTGGCATTGTGATTTGTGTGCTTAACAAGCACTTGTTCTAATATTTTCTCTCGCTACCACCAATACAAGAATTGTGCATTTTGTAGCAGACACGATTAAAAATAAATACTCACGTATTCTAGTGTTCTTTTTAAATGAGCTAAAATAGATAAACAAAGAAACTTGTATGTCTAAAAAAAATTTACTAGATAAGTCTTGGTCACAATTATAATTGCTAAATAGTTCTTGAGCGTACATTCAATGTGCCTGACGAGCCTTCGAGTTGGACCGACCTTATCGATGAGTCTGTACATACAAGCGACGACCAGGACATAGGAGACATCGAAGCAGTAAGCCGCAATTTCATAGTGGTAAAAAAGGGCCTTGTCAACGTCCACTGGTACTACATTCCTCTTCATAGGGTTGAAGGTTGGGACGGCAAGGTGGTATGGCTAAAGATCCCAGAACACATCGTAAAGGCCAATTATGAGAGAGAGACAGCTCCTGACCCTTACAACTATCACTACAGTAGTGCCCCTACAGTTGACCCCTCTAATGTCGTGCGCAGATTCCAAATCAATATGCCCAAAATCCCTCCAAGGACCCTTGAAGAAAAACCATTTCTTGTTTCCCAACAACGGTCAGGAGAGGAGGAGCGAGTATTCCTCTGTAACCTTTGCAATGCAACCTTCAAAAATGACGATGAACTGAGTAGTCACATAGAGTCGACCCACTAGGCACCAATTTCTCATTCAGTATATAGAAGAGGTAATGCCCAACGAATCAAAAAATTGCGTATAATAGCTCTTGCTAAGATTTCTTGCTAAGATGTATCGAAATCACAGCTTCACAGCATATGCTTGAAACAGATAGAGTAGAAGACACCTAGGTATAGTTTACGCCTAGGAGATACAAAGTCTGTCGTCTTTAAGCGCACAACACGCTGATTGAACAACTTGACAACAATCCACACTTGAGATAGCAACAGACATAATGCTATATTATTATCGACAAGAAACTTGTCGAACTATAATAGAATCAACTGCTAACGAGATTACTTGCGGGCAACAGATCCGGGTTGGTTTTTTCTGTCGCCGAAAATTCCGCCAAACTTTCTTGTAGTAGCTTCTTGTTTTTGCTGCGGATACGAATGCGGTATTGATGATATTCTTGATATGGCGGGGATCTGCGACCGGATGGACATTTCTATCATAACAAGCAATAGTTCTACATCTGCAAGCCTCTTGTTACCATCAATCTCGAGATGTACCTCAGCTTGCGCAAGTGCACCTGCTGGGCGTAGCAGGACTGACGTGACTCTGATATTTTCCTCCTTGAATTTTTCCTCCACTATCCGCTTCACCATGTCAGTCAATTTTGGATTCTGCCACGAATCTACCAAAATCAGCGAGGACTGCTTGAGCGAAATATATGACACTGAAAATATGTAACCTGCAATTATCATTCCCCCTATCGCATCCATCTGGAGAAAGCCAAATTGCGATGCAATTAGTACACTGAAAAAACCAATAACCGATGCGGAGCCATCTTTTATAGAATTTTTGGCATCTGTCTTCAATGACAGGAGGTTGTATTTGTTCGCTATTGAATTCATCTGGAAAGCTCTATGAAGCGATATACCACCTGCAGTCGCTAGCACGATCATCGTCAATATTGGTTGCTTGATCTCTTTTGGGTCGAGTAGTGCTTCAAATGAATGATAGAAAATGAATATTCCTATTCCTATCATACCTATGGCTGCGATGAGGGCAGCAAAGCTTTCTACTTTATGATAACCGAAAGGAAATTTCCTATCTGCCGGCCTGTGCGCTATGCGTAACCCGATAAGCACTATGAAAGAAATCATTGCATCAGAAAGTGAATCTATCCCATCTGCCGTAGCTACAACGCTACCGCTTATTTGACCCATTATGATTTCGGCAGCTCCTATGCTCAGCAAGGTTGCGACAGAAATCTTGGCAATCTTCTGTCCTGCAATAAGGCCTTCATTTACAAGGTCGGCCGGCTTACCGGCTGAGGGCTTGTTGCTGCTCACGATAATACTGTCTTATATTTACAGACCATTGTATTTAACGTTTCAAAATGATGTGAACAGAAGTATTAAGAACCATTCATAGTGGACAGTTCCCTAATAAGAATATGTTTTTTCTGTTATACAGATAAATAAACCTTAACCATTTTACGGATTGTACACTTGCATTTGAGAACACTTTCAGACTTGGAAGACTCGCAATTTCATGGCAAGCGCGTGTTTGTTAGAGTTGATTTTAATGTTAGTGTAAACAATGGGTGTATAGGTGAGGATTATAGAATCAGAATGTCTCTTCCTACAATCGAGTATTTGACAAAACGGGGAGCGAAGGTCATATTGGCTTCGCATCTTGGTAGGCCTGAAGGTCATGACCAAAAATATTCGATTGCGCCTGTAGCCAAACGACTGACTGAGATCGTCGGCAAATCCACGGCACCGATACGGTTTGCAAGCGACTGTGTGGGTATAGAAATTGAAGAGCACATAAACAAAATGAACAAAGGAGACATTCTGCTGCTTGAGAACCTGCGTTTCCACAAAGAAGAAGAGTCAAATGACCCAGAGTTTAGCAAAAAACTTGCTTCTCTTGCAGATATTTACGTTAATGATGCCTTTAGCACATCTCATAGAAAACATTCTTCGACCTATGGTGCCGCATGGATGTTTGATATCCGGCTGGCAGGGTTTAATCTGATAAAAGAAGTAAAGTATCTATCAATGATAAGGGAAAACCCGATCAGACCCTTTACTCTTGTACTGGGGGGAGTAAAGATAAAGGACAAGATAGGAGCGCTCGAACATTTGTTGCCAAATGCAGACAAAGTGATAGTGGGCGGCGCTGCGGCATATACTTTTCTGAAGGCAAAGGGGCTCAATACGGGGAACAGCATTATAGATCACGAACACATCCAATGGGTCGAAAAAGCACTTTTAACTTATGGCGACAAGATATTACTGCCGACTGATTACCTTTGTGCAAGTTCTCCAAATGACACATCGGTAACCATGGTAAGCGGCGACATTCCGGATGGGATGTCTGGCTTTGACATAGGAAATGAAACAGTTGAACGCTATTCAGCGGAAGTGGGTTCAAACGGAGGGGGTGCTCTCTTTTGGAACGGCCCGATGGGTATGTTTGAGGTGAAGGCCTTTTCAAATGGTACTATGAACGTCGCCAAGAGCATGGCTCTCGCATACTGGCGTGGAAGCAAGACACTCATAGGCGGCGGCGATACACTTGAAGCAATGAAGAGAGCCGGAGTTGCTGAGAACGAAGTAAGCCATGTATCAACCGGCGGCGGCGCAACACTGCGTTATTTAGCAGGCGACGATATGCCTGGCCTAGTCATTCTAAATCACTATTAGGTATCACTTGATCGCTTCGGGAAGTGTAGCAGTTTGATAACTCAATAATAAATTTTATGAAACAGACGAGAATGAGTAAATGGATACAAAATGGATACGCGCTTCCAAGTTCTTCTTGGAAGAAGAACTCACAATTCTAAATTATATTGACTCTGACTGCTTTCATATAGGAAATATCATCATTCCCCGCTCCAAGCATTATTGTATATTGCCCTTGTTCTAGATTATCAGCTGCGGTAAACGTATATGAAACCTCTTTTGAACCTCCAGACAAGAGAGACACAGAATCTTCACTGAAAATACCAGTCGAATTGCCAAGAGCTCCATTTAGAGTGAAGGTTCCTGCGGCCATCATTTCACCTCCGAAATCGCTTGATGCTGTCACTGTCACTTTTATCTCTGTGCTTTCGCCCCTTGATACTGAAACTTCAGCCGGGGTCAATACTGAAACTGGCAGCTGCTTTGATGCATCTAGTTTAGCGATCTTGTTTTCTGTCCATTCACTGAACCAAAGCTGATTATTAGGATCTACTGTAAACTGCATGACATTTGCAATGCCGCATGTTGTTGCTTCAGGAGGACAAAGTGTCCAGGCTCTATTTTGCGAAGGTACCCAATATTCGATTAATGCAAGCTCTTCTGGGTCAAAGCGTGCCATCTTATTGCCTGTATGCTCGTTGAACCACAGGGAGCCGTCCCGGCCTTTATCTATCCAATATGGAAGTGTATATGCGTTTGGAGGAGTACTACCCCCGTAAATCTTTGGAGAGGCTATTGAGGTTACAAATCTTGTTATGTTGTCCATGACGGGATCGTATTTGAAGAATGTGCTTGTGCCGTGATCCGCCACCCAGACATTTCCATTATTGTCAAGTTCCATCCCAACAGGTGAGCCAAGATCCGGCGGAAGATCTATTATCCGTACAACTCTGTTAGTTTCAATATCATACTGGAAGAGCTGTCCTTTCTTTTGTTGGAAAGCAAGAAGAGAAATCCATACATCATTTTGCTCGTTATCAACTATCAATCCGCCAGATGTAACTAGATCCAGACTGATGCCCGCAAAGCCCTCAAGCGGTAGTGAAATCTCTCTAAATCCTTCCGAGGTTGCATTTCGCATCTTAGATATATCGCCAAAATAAAGAGCCTGCGAGTTTATTCCTATGAAGTACAAGTTGCCATTTAAATCAAAGTCGATTAATGAAGGATATTTGGCTGGAACTTTGAACATATCAAAGGCCTCTGTTGACTGGTTAAAGCGCCATATTGTGTTGTTCTGGTCAGTGAACCAGACGTTTCCACCAATGCTGTCGAGCTTTACCGTCCACGCCATCGACCAGGAGGGAACTGCTGTAAAGGGCAGCGAACGGGTGGGCCATAAGGGGATCTCGTATTCGGAAAAGGTACCTGCGGCAGCATCATAGTTGCCAAGAAGGCCGCGTTTTGTTGATACATACCACACTTTGGCACCATCTACTGCAATACCGACCGGCATTTCACATTCTGTAGGTAGACTAACTTCAGCTACGTAAGCAGTGGAATTCGAGGACGTATCAGTACCGCAGAATTGTTGCTCGAATTGCTGCTGCATTGCCTGATCATTTTGAGTGTTTGTCGAAGGAGCAGAAGTATCAGGGGCACCCCTAGAAAATATGGTAACATAGACCGCGGCAACAGCTACAATGCCAACTATCGCATAAATAACAATTTTTTTTGACGAGGGACTCGTGAATTTTTTCCGGGAGGATCCTGGCAACGACGATAAAAACACCAGCCCTTCCACCTTATATCTCTTGTCAGAAGCTATAGGCAGAAATACCGATCAGGATTATTATCAGATTTGAGTGGTTACGGAAAAAGAAGAAGAGAGCCGCAGGCAGCGACATCTCACTGGCTACCTGTCCGTGTTGTTTGCCGCAGTTCTTTTTGGCTCTGTATTCAGCCTAGCAAAGGTTCCTCTTGCTACAGTAGACCCGCTTGCTCTAACAGCAATAGTCTATACAATCTCGGGGCTAGCCTTGATCCCCTTCGCAAAAGGCTCATTTACGTTTGAAAGCAGAGACGACTATTTCTATGTACTAATCGTAACAATTTTTGGAGGAGTATTGGCGCCTATGCTCTTGATGTATGGCCTTCAGCAGACAGCCGCTTCAACCGCAGCCATATTGACAAATGGAGAAATTGTATTCACGATAGCACTTTCATCAATACTTTTTGGTGAAAAACCACACGGAACGGTTGGCTACTTTGCAGTTGTTTTAGTAGTGATAGGTCTAATCATAGCTACCACAGAAGACCTAAATGCTCTAGGGACCATCGTTCAATTGAATGCAGGTAATATCATGATACTTGCATCTATGTTGATGTGGGCAGTAGACAATAACGTCAGCAGGCGTCTAACATCTAGGGCAACCCCTGCCAAGATAGCTATGGTCAAATCGCTTTTCGGCGGTCTTGTCCTGCTCGCAATAGCATTAGCACTTGGCAAAGGAAGCATCATAGCAGGGATCAAATTTGATATGTGGATCCTAATAGCTGGAATGTCAATAGCAGGGTTTGGCGGCGCCCTACTCTTGTTCCTTGAAGGCATAAAGAGGATTGGAACGGTAAGGACGATGTCAATGTTTTCTTTAACTCCTATTTTTGGTATAGTGATCGCTGCATTCACACTTGGAGAATCTATAACTATTTTTCAGGGCATTGCGACGGGGCTGATAATTGTGGGCATAATTCTCATAGGGCGATACTAGAGAAGTTTAAGCTCGATCGTTACTTTGTCAATTA
Source organism: Nitrososphaera sp. (assembly GCA_035253605.1). Classification (GTDB taxonomy): domain Archaea; phylum Thermoproteota; class Nitrososphaeria; order Nitrososphaerales; family Nitrososphaeraceae; genus Nitrososphaera. The sequence goes on along the minus strand of DATFBV010000053.1, from coordinate 931 downwards.
GGGCAGAAGGAGCGGGCCCTATTCCAATGCAAGTAATTGTGCCTGATGGTATTTGTGTTAAGCCACTATCTTGTACTTGGACCACAGGCAGGTTTAGCTGTTCGGCTCGGGTTCTTACGTCCATCAATTCCTCAATATTCTTCACTTTCACTACTACCTTGGCCTGGCCGGCGGCAAACCAAGAGTTGAACCATTCTCTTCTGGCTACCTTTACTTTTTCTGCACCCATGACTGCAGCGTGGGCAACCTGTACAGCTATCTTGCCGGTAGCCATGTTGACATCACGTCTGACGATAATCACTTGCTTAAAGTCCATGTCTCATACTTGCTTGCTCATAGTTTAATTAACAGACTGAAAAATACATTACTAGTCATTTGCCAGATGCCTGATTATGACGTGGTGATCGCAGGAGGTAGCATCTCCGGGCTCCTTGCTGCCCGTGAAATTGCTGCTGGAGGCCTTTCTGTTGCAGTACTTGAGGAAGACGCGGAAATTGGCACTCCGGAGCACTGCGGTGGGCTTGTAAGCATTTCTGGCATACAGAACCTCGGCATCGTACCAGATATCGACACAATAGAGAACAACAGAATAGCGTACGCCAAGATCTTTTCTCCTTCAAGCTGTTTTGAAATTAGCGCGGAAAGGCAGAAAGTCATCGTTCTAGACAGGCGCTCATTTGACAAGCAGATCGCCTTTCAGGCGCAAAAGAAAGGCGCCGAGATAAGGGTAAAATGCTCAATGCGATCGTTTGAAAAAGAAGGATCTGAATACATAGTCAAGACATCTGAAGGGAAGTTTTCATGCAACTTTTTTGTAGACGCAAGAGGCATAGCGTCAATAATTAGCAGGAACAGAGATGGCGTCCTCCATTCAGCTCAGTATGAAGTTTACGCTTCATGGATAGAGCCCCACACCATTGAGGTCGTATTT
>DATFBV010000052.1:0-13056 GCA_035253605.1 Nitrososphaera sp. | reverse complement strand
AAATTAGATGAAAAATAGTGATTTGTGTGTGGGTATGTATTAATATCTAAGAGAAAGGCTTGTACTCCTCGACAAGTTGTGAGAGTGGAAATCGCTTCTTGCCCACTATTTTTATGTCCACGCGGGGCTTTTTTTCCTTTCCCACCTCAATTATATTATAACAGTTTTCAAAGAATCCTCGGAACCTGATTGAAGAGGTCGTGCCTGCGTATGCTATCGCTAGCCTTCCAAGGTTCCACATCCAAGGTCTATGCCTGTGACCGCAGAGTACAAGGTCAACTCCTGATTGTAGGCATGTGCGCAGTGTGTCACCAGCGTCAAGAATGATAATCTTGTCAGTGCCTGTATCAGGTATCCCTATCAAATGATGATGCATCGCTACTATTTTGGGCTTGGTCTCTGAATATTTGCTCAGTGTCTTTTCCATCCAGAGGTTCTGACGATAGCCTACCTCACCTTCATCTCTGTCAGGCCTAGCAGTGCCTAGTGTGAAGATAAAGGCATCATCAAATTCATAGATCTGCTTTGTGGGAAAGAACTTTTTGAACAGTAAATATCCAGTGTGTCGATAGTCGTGGTTACCTGCAATCACAATAATGTTTGGACATGCGAAACGATTGAGCTCATCCCTTGCCCTTTCAAATTGAACCATCAGTCCATCGTCTGTCAAGTCTCCAGTTACGAGTATTGCGTCTGGCTTGAGGTTGTTGACCTCGTCAACTACGGTGTCAAAGACGCTCTGGACAAAAAGACCACCGATGTGTATATCTGATATCTGAACTATTTGCAATTACTATTCTTCTCATTATATGCGTACATGCAGCTATATAACGCATATACGAAGTAATATTATTAACGCCCCGGCTAGCTTGCTCTACTAGAGACATCATCACTTGCCAAAGCGCCGGATAAAGGAGGAAAAGCCCAAGAAAAAACTAGGGAAGAAGGAGCTTTTGATAGCTCCTATTGCCATGGGAGCAGCAACACTTCTCGCGCTAGTAATCATACCTAACTTTGCGCCGCCGCCCGATCCCACACAGGTATGTCTCAGAGAGCATAATATTGAATCCTTCCAGCTTTATCCGCGAGTTGAGATAGTTGTTGATGGCAAGCAGCAGATGCTGCCAGATAATGTTGGTCGGCAGCCCAGGGATGGTCAAGAATGTTTACGCCCCATACACACAGATGAAGTAGGCAACGTAGTACATATTGAATACATCCGACCGATCAGGTTCACCCTTGGCGATTTTATGACCATATACAATATGAGTAACGCAATCAATGTAGTCGATAACTCTACTGGCACAGACATTGTTCAGACGCTAAACCTCACTAATTATAACATAGAATATTCTTATTTCTCAGAAGCAGGGGAGTTTACCAAAGTAGCAAGGCCCTCTGATATGCCTCCATTCCCTCAGGACAACAAGCTAGTTGCCCGTGTGGATCTGACAACTAAATAAAGAATAAATAGCGAAAAAAGAGGCCACCTCTTTGTTTGGCTAGTAGTAAAAAAACGGCAGCGATAATTAGAGGTGATGGTACAGGGCCAGAGCTCGTTGATGCACTGATCAAGGTTCTGAAGACTTGCAATTCAGAGGTTGAATTAATCCTATGTGATGCGGGGTCAGACTGGTGGCAAAAGAATGGAGGCAATTCCTATATTTCTCCAGATGTATGGAAGCTACTTGAAGAGTCGGATGCGTGTTTTAAGGGGCCGACTACTACTCTACCAGTGCCAAACGCACCGCGTAGCGTTGCGGTAAGTATCCGCCAGAAATTTGAGCTTTACGCCAATATTAGACCAATCAAGACGTACAAGAATCAGAAAAGACAGCTTGATTTTGTATGCGTGCGTGAAGCCACAGAGGGACTGTACGCAGGCATCGAATTCAAGATAAGCGATGATTCTGCAATAGCTATCCGGAAAACTACAAGGAAAGGCTGCGAGAGAATTGTCACTGCAGGCTTCAAGGCTGCCAGAGATAGGGGATTTGGGTCCATATATGCAATAACCAAGCGCAACATCCTCAAGGAGACAGATGGCATTTTCTGGGCTGCTGTAGAAAAGGTGCAAAAACAGTTCAAAGATATACACGTTGAAGAATACTACATAGACAATATGACACAGCAGCTAGTCAAAAACCCGGAAAGATTCAACAAGAGTGTACTCCTCAGCACCAACCTTTTCATGGACATTGTATCAGAATGCGCTTCAGGTCACGTGGGATCGATCGGCAACGTATACTCGGGCAACTATGGCGACGATTATGCCATGTTTGAACCGGCGCACGGAAGCGCGCCTAAGTATGCGGGCCAGAACAAGGTTAATCCTGTTGCTACCATCCTTTCAGGTGCTTGGATGATAGAATATCTAGGAGAGAAGCAAATTTCCAAGGCAATATTTCAGGCTACAGAAGACATCATCAATGAGGGCAAATATGTAACATATGACTTGGGTGGAACCACAACTACATCTGAGATGGCAGATCAAATAGCTCTTAAGGCCAGCGATCTGCTGCAAAAAAAATAAAAGAATTGGTCAAGGGCTCAGCTCGACAATAGAGAGTGTCTCATAGAATAGTCTTTTTTCCTTCACTATCTTCTTGTGCATATTGTTCTCTAAAATCAACTTATCAAGTGCAGAAGTATTGGCAAATGATGAAATGACAATCAGCAGCTTGCCATCTTCTGCAAGGAGAGAGGGCAAGGCAGAATTAATAAAGTGGACCGTTGCTTCTATCCCTGTAGGACCCCCGTGCACAGTAGGATCCATAATATTCTCCTTGTCGTTAGGAAGGTATGGCGGGTTGCTTATTATCAGGTCAAACTTGCCGATGCCAAATGCTGACGCGGCGTCGCAGCATACAAGTAAAAGATTTGCTAATGGTGGCTTCTTCTGCTTGCAGTGTTGCAATGCCTGTAGGTCAATATCAGAGCCGACTACGTAGGTAAAGTTCTTCTCAAGTATATCGAGCAAGAGTCCTGATCCTACTCCTAACTCAAGGGCCCACCTGCCATTATATTGTCTGATGCAATCTGCCAGAAGAAATGTATCTTCAGATGGAGCGTACATTCGATGACATCAGCTCTGCCATTTGGACGAGATGCCTTGGTTCAAGCTCATCTATCTTTTTGCTTCCATTGTTCACATCAATGATAATGCCTATCTCGGCAGCAACAGATGATGCCTTCTTGTTACGCCTTGAGAATAGCAGGTTGATATTTCTTACCACCTCTCTTGTAACAGTGTTGACAGGTATAATCTTGATGATTGAGGATTGTACCTTAGGTTTTGGCTCAAATGATTCCTTTCTAACTTTGAACAATTTTTCGATAGCAAAGCAATGAGCTGCAAGTGCAGATATCGCCCTATAGTTCTTGCTATAAGGCCCTGCAGTGAGCTTATCTGCAAACTCTTCCTGTACCATTAGTATCGCTCTGTCAAATTTTTGTGTAGATAGCCATTCAATGGCATCTCTGCTTCGCGAATATGGAAGATTTGAAACAAAGACATCAAAGAAATGAGGGTCCTTGGTTTTAAAAAGGTCGGCGTTTACTAATCGTAAGTTCTTAAATTGCGACAAGAGCTGCTGCTCTTGAACCTTTCTATATAGATTGATGTCGATTTCATAGGAAATTACTTGTTTGGCATATTTGCACAACTCTGACGTAAGAACCCCTTGACCAGCCCCTACCTCAAGTACAATCTCGTCTTTACCAATATAGGCAGCAGAGAGGATCTTGGCAAGGATTCGCCGGTCAACAAGCATATGTTGACCAAGTGCCCTCGTAATATTGTTTCTTGGCAATTATTTTCTTACGAAAAGGTTCATTCTGGCCTGTCCCATTACTTCTTCAATTATTCTCTTAGATATGAGCTTGGCAGGATCCCTTAGCCCTACTCTAGTCTGAAGATCTGAAAAGTTTTCAAATTTTTTCTTGTCTCTTTCCTTGATTATCGTCATCATATAGGTCTTACCAATACCAGGTATGAGTTCTAGCGCATGTATCCTGGGAGTTATCGGCTGTGCATTGTTGATGTAATTGATAAAGCGCTTTTCATTGGCAACTACTACTTTTTCTATTATATTTGCCAGCTCGTTCTTTGCAGCCTGTGAAATAGCGGTGTATTCTAACCTGCCAAGTACACTTGATACCTTCTCACGACCTTCCCGCCCTATGTAAAGGCGTTCGCCTATCTCAACGGTGGCGTTTTGGATTCCCAAAAGCTCTAGTAGGGTCAGCCGTTCTTCTCCTATAGCCTGGATTATGACACCTTCTCTGCCTCTAACTGTTATGGATTTGCCCCTTGGTGTAAAGTCAAGAACGTACGCGTGCTCTTCATATTTTCTTGGTTGGCCGTGCTCTCCTTGGCTAAAGCTCCCCGCAGTAGTAGTATCCTGCGTAGATGATGGTGTCGGGGGTGGTGGCGGTGGTTGTTGTCCTGACAATGTTCAACCCCTATTACGGGAGGGTAAATATTTAACTTTGAGTATTTTCTGCCTTTAGAATATTTAGCATCTTGCCAAGTGTGTCTGTAAGGATTAACTTCTTCCATCCAAAGGTAAATGCTCTTAGCTCTTCAAGTGAGGTTGGCATGATGTTGACTATTTCAACCGCTTCTTCCTCTGTTAGATCGCACTGCTCTATTAGCTGGTGTATCATCGTTTGTGCCCTTTGGGACTCAACCTTTGAAAACTTCTTAACATAGTCGGCAGTCCACCTTTGGATCTGATCCATGTCATCGAGCTTGACAGAATCGAGGATTTCCTTTACCTGCGGCAGAGTAACTATTTCTTTCTTGATTATCTCTGTCATTTGTTTGTAACACCTTCTTCTGCCGGTGGTATTGTTGCTGCTGTTGTTGTTGTTGCTAACCGTGACACCGCCGGAGAACCTGCAAGCAGCTTGATGTGATTGAACCTAGTCTGCAATATCTTTTTCTTGTTGCCAATCATGACTGAGACTTTTAATGTGCGCCTTCCAACTTCTTCAATGACTCCTATCTTGCCATGGAATCTGCGATGAGGCATCGTATTGTGCTCTCTTGGATCAACATCGACAACGACCTTGTCTCCAACCTTGTAATCGTAAAGCAGGTATGAGACCCCCCTAACTACATTGGACTTAGTTAGGATTGAGCGAGCCTTTACCCTAGTACCATGCGAGTGTGGCATGGCAGTTCAGTGCCATAAGCCTTAATTTAACATTATCTAGCTTCGCTTACATCTGAAATGCCGCTATCTGACAAGGTAAATAAAATCTCGCGCTCTGCGTGGTAGGGACTGTCAACCATCCTTGCAATGCGGTTTTTGCCGGACCGCTTAAGGTATATCCTGTATGTGCTAGTATGAGCTAGCACATGACCTCCTACAGGTCTGACCGTGTCTCCAAAGTAGGCATCAGGTGACGCTTGAATCTGATTTGTAACCACGATTGCTACTTCGTATGTATCTGCAATCCTAACTAATATGTGCATGAATCTGTTCAGGCGTTGCTGCCGCTCAGATAGTGTTGCCCGGCCAATGAATTCTGCTCGATAGTGCGCAACTGCTGAATCTACAATTATTAGCCTAGCATTGTTGTCTTCAATTACAGAACCGGCTTCATCGAGAATAAGCTCTTGATGGGCACTGTTATACGCTTTGGCGACAATTATATTTTCAAGTCCCTTTTGCGAATCAAACCCTCGTGCTTGCGCAATAGAGACTATTCTTTCAGGACGAAATGTGTTTTCAGTATCGATGTAGATCGCCTTTGCAGCAAGTCCGCCTTCAGACATTGGCTGCTGCACCATCAGGCATAGTGTGTGGCAAAGCTGAGTTTTGCCAGTTCCATATTCTCCGTAGACCTCAGTCACAGCCTTTGTCTCGATACCACCACCCAATAGGTCATCAAAGCTTTTGGAGCCTGTGGATATGCGATCCTTACGCTTGTTGTAAAGGCTGGTTGCAGTAACAAAGCTTTTGTCGATCATTCCTAAATCTTCAAGCATCACTCTAGCCTTATTGCATATCTGTACTGATTCATCCATCTCCATACCTGTGGATTCTGAAATTTCCACAGGACCTCTTACAAGGAGGTCTCGAATCGATCTAAAACCGGCCTCTCTAAGCCGCTTCTCTGTGGCTGGTCCTATCTCCTCTATGTTGTAGAGAGCCAGCTTGTCTGAAACTGCATTCTTCTTCTCCTCCTCCTCTTCCGCAGTCAATTGCCTTTACAATTTAGTTTTGCATGTGTTACTAATTAGCATTGACAAACTATGAAATTCGGCGACTGACGTGCAGGAGCAAAATATATATCTTTGTTCTTTCTGGTCTAGTTAAGAATAAAGATATGATGGAAAGCAAGACGTTAGTTGCGATTGCTCTTGCGACTATCATCGCTGTCTCTGTAATCTCATATATTCTACCCTCAGCGAGTGCACACGGAGTACAGGCACAACTTCAAAGTAGATTCGTAAGAATTGACAATGAACAATTTTCAGATCAGACCTTGACTACAGGTGAAGAATTGACTGTAACTGGCGAGCTGACAAGCTTGGTAAACAGGCCGCTAAGAGCATGGCTATCGCTGTTCAGTGAATCGTCTAACGCAGGCAACAGATGGGAGTTCTTGGCCCGTGACCCACCAGGCAACATATTTGATATCCCTCCTGGAGCAACAATTCCTTACTCAATCACGGTAAGAGCACTTGAACCAGGAACCTATCATGTGCACACACAGCTAAACGTCGAATCTGTAGGACCTGGTCTTGGAAGAGGCGCAACAGTAAGCGTCACAGGAGAAGCTATATTGAAGCCAGTTCCATATTCAAACATCATCTATCAGTGCATAATTATCGGCGTTGGCCTTGGAGTTACCTTCGCAACGAGACCGTGGCAAGTCATATAAACTCAACTTCCTTTTTCCTTTTAATTTTCTATTTTGGATTAAACAGCTAGCAGAAGATGAAATAAACACAATCAACTACTAATAATATTACTGTTTGGCAGTAGTCTGTTCTTGTTGCTGCTGGTCATGCTTGATCAACTCATACTTTGAGGTATATCCACGCGGATTTATCATCATCCCTTCGTAATTAAAAGTTGACGAGTTCCCCACAATGACGGTAGTTATCATACCCAACATATCCTGATGCTCAAGCATCTTGTCCAAAGTGGTCACAACCAGCTCTTGACTTTCCCGATATGCGCCCTTGACTATTGCTATTGGTGTGTCCGGCTTTCTGTATTTCAAAAATATCTCTCGTGTGTCTCGAAGCTGGTGAACCCTTTTTTTGCTTGCAGGATTATATATGACAGTCACATAGTCACCCATGGCTGCAGCTTCTACACGCTTTACTATAATATCCCATGGCACTAGTAAGTCGCTCATACTGACAACTGCAAAGTCAGTCATGAGGGGCGAGCCTACAAGGGCGGCGCATGAATTAAGCGAAGATACGCCTGGAACACACTCGACATAGATGCTGCTGTTGTCCTGTTTATTCCAACCCTTTTGAGCCAATATTTCATATATGAGCCCAACCATGCCATAAATGCCCGGGTCGCCAGACGAAACAACTGAAACAATTCTGCCCTTTTCTGCCAAGTCGATCGCTTGATTTGCTCGATCCACTTCTTGAGTCATAGCGTAACGGTAAACCTCCTTGTCTGCTATCAGATCTTCAACTAGACTAACGTAAGTATCATATCCAATAACTACTTCACTTTCCTCAATGACCTGCTTTGCTCTATATGTCATATGATCATGGCTGCCAGGTCCTACTCCAACAACATACAACTTACCCTTCTGAGAGCTCATATTTGCGCACATCAGAGTCAAGAGAAATCCAATTTATCCCTTTCCAGAACTTTTGGCAAGCTCAAACTCCTCATGCAAAGCTTGTGCGGCCTGCTCACAGTCACGGTCATTGACAACAAAGGCCAAGTTAAGCTCAGAGGATCCTTGTGTTATCATTATCACGTTGATGCCATGCTTTGCCACAGCCCCAAATACTTTGGCTGCTACTCCCTTGATCCCGCGCATGCCCGATCCAACTACTGCAATGACTGCAACATCGTCGTTGACATTTATCTGCTTTATGACCTTTCCAAGTAAGCTCAGCTCCAAAGTAGTAATAGCCTTGTCAAGGTCTGTCTTTCTCACGAGCATTGAAATGCTAGATTCTGAGGGGCTCTGAGATATCATCATAATATTAATGCGGTTCTTGGCAAGAGTATCAAAGATCTTGGCTGCAGTCCCTGGTGCACCAACCATACTACCGCCGCTCACATCAATAAGTGCAGTATGACGTATCACGCTTACAGACTTTACTATCTTCTGCGATTCCTTGCTTGGGTTTTGTGTAATAATGGTGCCAGTATGCTTTACATTAAAGGTATTGCGGATTCTTATTGGAATCTTGGTATCAATGACTGGCTCAAGAGCGCGCGGGTGCATGTATTTTGCCCCAAAGAGTGCCATCTCCATCGCTTCAGCAAATGATACTTCCTTGAGCACCTTTGCATTTATGACCAGCTTTGGATCTGCAGTCATCAATCCGTCAACATCACTCCACAACCACACCTCTTCAGCTCCTATGCTTACAGCTATTATCGTAGCAGTATAGTCAGATCCGCCCCGTCCAATAGTGGTGATGTTGCCGTACTGGTCGGCACCAATAAATCCAGTTACCACGGGCACGACATTCTGCTTGAGCATCGGCTCAAGGTTATGGCTCACCTTAAGCTTTGTTGTGTCCATTAGAGGCCGAGCCTCACCAAAGTTGCTGTCGGTGAGTATGCCTACCTCCTTACCTGTAAGGTGTTCTGACTTTATGCCAAGGTCCTGTAGAGCAAAGGACACTATAGGAGTAGAGAGGCGCTCACCAAACGACATCAGGTAGTCCAGTGATTTTGTGGTAACTTCTCCTAATAGTACAATGCCGCCAAGTACATCTTCCAGCTCACTGATTGTCTCATTAACTGTGGCCAGGGCTTGGCTTTTCAATTTACTGTCTGAAATTGCGCCCTCTGCAATTTGCGTATGAATATTAGTGCATTTTTTGACGAACTCATCTAAAGATGTCTTATCTCCTCGCTTAACGCTGTCTGCTATCGAGAGCAGGCCATCAGTCATGCCTCGAACCGCAGAAACCACGCACACTATTTCATTGCTTTTCTTATGGGATTGTACCAACTGTGCAACGTGCCTTACTTTGTCTGAGGAGTCTACTGCAGTTCCTCCAAACTTCATCACCAACCGCATATGTGTTCTAATCCTGAACTCTAGGTGCTAAATAGAAATGGATCCTCCCTACATTTGCTATCTTGAACTCAAGCCTGAGTGGCATTTTACTTGAATACTCGGCTGTCACTGAGCCACCCATTGATACGACGGCTTTTGTAATCTTCGACAAATAGTCAATGCTGTAGGTAGCCTTGCTTTCCTCCTTGGCCTCAAGCTCTTCAAGCCCTTCGTTTCCTGCCTCAAGAGTAATGTCAGCTTCGCCGGAGTCCCCCCTTCCAGAAAAAGTTATCCTGCCTGATTTCGATTCAATAGAGATGTATTCAGAGACCACCTGAACATCGGACAACACTTTGTCAAATGCTATAGCAGTGAATACAGCTTTGGAGTTAAAGTTAAGCTTTGGCAGCGGCGTGGAGCTTGCCGAGCTCTCTATAAGGCGGCTCCTATATTCCCGCTTGTAACTATTTGACATTTTTAGATGCAGCATGCTATCGTCGCCAACGCTAATTTCAACTGCGTCCTTCTTGTCAGCCCTTTTTATCAGCTTTGAAAATTCGTCGACCCTGATTCCGAATTTTACCAAGCTGTCGCATTCATACTTTTCAAACGCGTGGTTGGGCCAATGAATATCTATAAGCGCAATGTGCGATGGGTCCATGCCTCTAAAAGAGATGCCTTCTGCTGCAGCTTCAAAAGTAGCCTCGTCTACAAGGGTCGAGATTGCAGAGGCCACAGCCTTCCATTCGTCTGGTGACTTGCTCCTAGCTATAAAAACCAAATTCATCTATTTGGCAGCGCTATTTGGATTTTAAACATTGCTCTCTCTTAGAGGGACCTGTTTAAGTTAGTGTCTTGTATGCTACATGTGTGCGCCCTAATTTTTAAAATAGGTCGCTATACTCTTTGAAAACTAGGTTCAATTTCTATAGTGTAAAGGTGTGTCTGACCACAGCGTGTATGTGTGTATTTTTTCTCTCTCTTTATGTGTGTATGTGGTTTCTTTGATTAGGCATAGTTGCGCCAAGTGTGATTGCATTTCGTGCATCGATAAAATTGTGTGGTCGCTTCATCAGCAGATCTTGTCTGAAGCATCCACCAAAAGGCAGTTCCATTCTTGCATTGTGGGCAGTCTATACTGGTGGTTGGAAGTGCCTCAACGCTGTCATCATCCATGACCTTGAGAGAAACATCCTGAGTTGCCTTGGTGTTTACTTCTTTCCTACCCTCTTCCTCAATTCTTTTAGTCTTAAAGCCGCATTTTGGGCAGACCATGGCCTCTTCTTCTTCAGGTGCGGGCCTCAAGCGTGTCTCGCATTTTGGACAAAAACGCAAAGCACGTGAACCTCACTACTTTTTGACAGCAGATTTGACCATGCTGAAAAGCTCTTTAGAGTATTCCTGTGCAGACGTTGACGCATCTTGCATTACTTCCATTGGGTCTTTTCTCTTTGTTGCTACTCTCAACTGATACTCCTTCGTAAGCGGATGCTTTTGGATAACACCTGCAAAGTCCGTACTCTTTTGCTCTAGTAATTCATGTTGAAGGATATACAAAACAGAGATATCTTCTTCACGTATTTTTAGCTCGATTTCGTTATCTCTGACATCTGCAATTTCTACAAACATATGCGTTATACAGACAACAACTACTTATTGAAGATATAAATGATACCTTTCTGCCAAATGGCATCAGACAGTTTTATTGACAGGACCACTCTTGCGAAATCACAGGAAAGCGTCAGACCTGATCAACCACTTACTCTTAGTCTAAGCTTCAGAATACAAGGATCCATAAGGGAGGCTTTTTCTCAGAAGAACTGGGAGCGAGCCTACAATAAGCATGATAAAGGCTTCCTTATGAAGATTGAAATTGATCTTAAATCCGGCAGAAGAAGAATCGCACTGATCAAGCTTGTTAGAAAGGCTGCACTATTTTGGACACGCAACCCCAAGATACCATACAGGATATGGGTTTCGATAATAAAGGATGACACACCTTTCTACCCATTAACTGAAGAAGAAGCAAAGTCCTTGTTGTTTGATGTCAATAAAGTTATTGAATTGAAAGGCAGTGACTTCAATTCTGGCACCCACAAACTTTACACAGATATCAAGGTGTCATGGGGCAAACATGTATACACAGAGCCAAATGAAATTAAGGGCAGGTCAAACGGTATAGAATTGGTGCGTGTAGCTGCTCAGTGATATGACATTCTAGATATATAGATTGGTTGGTTGGTGGTGATAGTGGTGGGGGCAACAATGGACGATGGTTTATAAGATTAAAATGCGCTATATATCCTCACAGTGCAGACGAGTTTACCTGGCAAAGATGCCGAGCTATATACAAGATTGCCAAACGCTAGGATAAAGTGCACGGCATGTGCAAGGCTGTGCGAGATACCGGAAGGTAAGGTCGGCCTCTGCGGCGTCAGGGGAGTTGTAAATGACAAGTTGCGATTGTTTGTGTATGGAAGAGTAATCGCCGGCCAGATAGACCCAATAGAGAAAAAGCCTGTGACCCATTACAGACCTGGCACTGACATATTTTCAATTTCTACCACAGGTTGTAACTGGCTTTGTCAATATTGCCAGAATTACGATATTTCCCAAAGGCGCAAGGTAGAAGGTACCGAAACGACGCCGGAGCAGGTCGTAGAAAGTGCTGCTTACTATGGTGCTCATGGCATTGCCTACACGTACAATGAACCTTCAATTTTCATAGAGTTTGCAAGAGACTGCGGGATAGAAGCTCACAAACACGGAATATTCAATATCTTTGTGTCAAATGGCTATGATACTCCGGAATCTGTCAATATGATGAGTCAATTCCTTGACTGCATTACGGTTGACTTTAAGGGAAGCGGCAAGCAAGAGTTTGTAAGACGCTATATAGGCATACCAAGCGCTGACCCGATCTTCCAGACACTCAAAGAAATTCGAGACAAGACAAAGATCCATGTCGAGATTACAGACCTTATAGTACCACAGGTGGGTGACGATTTAGAAGCAGCAAGAAAACTTTGCAGGTTCGTGCATGATGAGCTTGGACCTGATACGCCAATACATTTTCTGCGGTTCCACCCTGACTACAAAATGATGCAGTTTGACAACACGCCTGTTGAAACACTTGAAAAACACTATGAAGTAGCAAAGCAAGAGGGCTTGACTTACGCATATCTGGGAAATGTTCCAGGTCATCCTTTGGAAGATACGTACTGTCCAGAATGCAAGAGTGTTGTAATAGGGCGCTACGGCTTTAGCATTGACACATGGAATCTTGACGCTAGCAACTGTTGCAAGAACTGTGGCCACCAAATACCCATTATCGGCAAGCTTCACAAAGTGAGAAAGAAGAACCCGTTCCAGTTTATTCATTAGACTATAACTGGAAGAATGAATCGTTCATCTATTGCGTCAGGTTATAATTCTCCTTAACTTCAAATGTCGAACCTTGTGAAAATAATAGTATTAATAATAATAACACCGCAGCAATATAAAACAATAAGAATTCTCCATAGACCCATAATCAAGTGAAAGATAAAGTAGCCTTGATTATACTAACTCTCCTTGCTGCTGTGACTTGATGATATTTCTTGTATATTTTTGATTAACTCATTTTGTTCATCAATCATTTTATGCATCTTATTGATCAATAGATGTTGTTCATGAATCATTTCATGAATACGACGGTCGGCTCTTCTATCTAGAATTAATATCAATAATCCTACTCCTAATGCTATTGTGATCTCTATTTCCTTGTCCACCAGTATTTCTGGTTCGTCTAAAACCCACAACAATATAGCAGCGATTACCAGT